>NZ_JBEYWW010000014.1:0-224277 GCF_040644635.1 Microbispora sp. NPDC046933
GGAAGCGCCCACGGCTCCAGCCCTCCCCCCTGTGGTGGTCATGGGCACTCGCCCTGACCATGCTCTACCTCCTGGCGCTCACCGCCATGACCTTCCTCAAGAAGCACGCCCTCGATTGGCCCGCGCTCGGATACGCCAGCGCCGACATGCCTTTCCAGCTCGCGCTTATCGGCGAGTTGAAGAACCACATGCCACCCACCTCGCCGATGGTGGCCGGGGAACCGCTCCTCTACCACTGGTTCGTCTACGCCCACTTCGCCGCGTCGAGCTGGATCACCGGCATCGAGCCGCTCGTGCTGCTGTTCCGCCTCGGCATGCTGCCCATGATGGCCGCGATCGTCATCTTGACGGGCATGGTGGCGCGGCGCGTCATCGCTTCCTGGGCCGGAGCTTTCGCCGCCGTGATCTCAGCGGTCTCCGTCGGCGCCGTGAACCTGTACACGGGCGCCGGTTATCTCCTCACCCGGGGCGGCATCGCGGACGCCTCCTGGACGAGTCCCACCCACGCTTTTGGAACCGTCTTGTTCGCCCCCGTCGTCCTCCTCGTCCTCGATCTGAGGCTCAGGCGCTACAGAGGTGGATGGCTCCTGCTCGGCGTGTTCCTGCTCGCTGTCATGGGAGCCAAGGCCATCTTCCTTCCCCTGCTCGGAGCGGGGCTCGTGACGGCGGTCGCGCTGGAGGTCGCTTCGCGGCGCAGGCTCCCCTGGCCCACACTGGCCGCACTTGGGATGACCGCGGCCTGTTTCCTCTTCGCACAGGTGGTGCTGTTCCGGGGGGTGCGGAACGGCATGATCGTCGAGCCCCTTTCTTTCGCGAAGGTCGCATGGGTGGAGCTGACCGGTCTCCCCGACCCGAACCCTCCCCTGCTCTCCTCGCTCGGGATCACCTCCATCTACGTGCTCGGCTGGGTCATCGCGTGGGGAGGAAGCCTTGGGCTGCTGAGCCGGTCACGCTCATGGGCTCGGCCGGGAATCCCGCTCATGCTCGGCATAGGGGCCGCCGGGATCGGCGTGGCGCTGCTGTTCGGACATCCCGGCCGCAGCCAGCTCTTCTTTCTCTGCGGCGCGTACCCCTACCTCGCGATCGGCTCGGTCTATGGAACCCTCGTGCTCGCGCGGCGGGCGCGGGTGTCTCGGCGGGCGATCGTCTACTCCGCCATAGCCGGAACGGCCGTGACCTACCTGATCACCTTCGCCTGCGGCGTCACCATCCCGCTGCGCCCTGGCGAGCCGGTCGGCCTGCTCTATCGCCCCTACGCCGTCCTCCTGGCCGTCCTCGTTCTGGCCGCCGCCTTCATCACCGTCGTCTGGGGTCGCCTTCGCGCCTGGGCGCTCATCACCGTCGCGTGCACGGCCGTCGGCATGACCGCCTACGTGCACGCGCGGGTCGCCTCAGCCGTCGGCCTCTCCACCGGAGACACCCATCTGGTTCGCCGAGCGCAGGACGTGGTGATCCCTGCGGGCGTGACGACGGCCGCGCGGTGGCTGCGCGCTCACGCCGGACGGGGAGACGTGGTGGCCACGAACGTACATTGCCGCTGGAACATCCCCGACGTCTGCAACAGGGGCCAGTCCTGGATCGCCGCCCTATCCGAGCGGCACGTGCTGGTCGAGGGATGGAGCTACACCACCACCAACCTCCGCCAGTGGCGGCCCGGGCTGGATCCCGAACACCTTCCGTTCTGGGACGGCGAGCGACTGCGGCTCAACGAAGCCGCCTTCACATCGCCGTCGGCGGCCGTCATCCGCGGCCTTCGCGATCGTTACGGCGTGCGGTGGCTGTTCGCCGACGAGCGGACGGCGGGTCTCAGCCCGCGCATCGGTGACTACGCGACGCTTGCGTTCCGTTCCGGCGACTGCGCCGTCTATCGCATTCCCGCGTGACCCGCACTTTTCCTGAAAAACACGAGCCAGGAGGGCGATGTGAGAATTCTGCACATCGGCTATCGACTGCCGCCGGAGCCGGGCGGCAAGGAACTCTACATCGAACGACTCGTCCGCGAGCAGGTGCGCCGTGGACACGACGTGATCGTCGCGCACCGGCGCGGCGCACCTCTCCAAGGTACGACGACCCTGCGCTTGCCTCCTGTTCGGGCAAGCCGGATTGTTTCCTTGAAATCGGATGAAATTGCCTTCGCGATGGAGTGCGCCAAGGCGCTGCCCCGCACGCGCGGGCTCGACGTCGTCCACCTGCACGGCGATCACCGCGAGGCGCTCGTACTCGGCCCCGCCACACGGCGCCTTGGCATTCCGCTCGTGCTGCACGTGCACGGCGCCCTCACGACGCTTCATCGCCCCATCATGCCGTGGGCGTTCCGCCACGTCGGCGGCTTCATCGTGTCGGGGACGCGCCCAAGGGGCGACCTGCTCGGCGTCGGTGTTCCCGATCGGCTTATCCACATGATGCCGAGCGGTGTGGAACTCGGTCATCTCGCCCGATTTCGCGGCAGTGCCCCAATTCAGCGTGGGCTGATCGTCAGCGTGGGATCACTGGTCAAGGTGAAAAACCACGAGCTGACCATCGAGGCGTTCCACCGGGTGCGGGCCGCCCGGCCGGACACCCGCCTCGTCATCGCCGGAGACGGACCGGAACGCGACCGGCTGCGGCGGCTCGCGGACGCCGGTCCGGGCATCGAGTTCCTCGGCCAGATCCCCAGCGACCAGGTCTATGCGCTGGTGAGCCGGGCGGACGCCTTCGTGCATTCCTCCCGGCGGCTGCGCACCATCGGCGAAGGGATACCGACTGCGCCGCTGGAGGCCCTGGCCCTCGGCACCGCCGTCCTCGTCTCGTCTGAGGCGTCGCTCGATCCGGCGGTTCCCCCTGCGGCCTATCGGGTGTTCCGTTCGCGCACGGATCTCGTCACCCAGCTCCACGCGGTGATGGACGACGAGGTGGCGCGCCTGCAGATGATCGAAAAGGGTGTCGAAGCCGCGGCGGACCTCGACTGGCGGCTGGTGGCCGAACGCATCGAACAGGTTTACGAGAAGGTCATCGCCCGCGACGCGGCTGCCCTGGCGGCGACATGAGCGGCCCCCACATCTGCGAGGTGATCAAGACGCTGGACCTGGGTGGGGCCGAGATCCTGCTGGTGGAGCGGATGCTCGCCACACCCCAGACCGGCAAGCGCTACACGGTGGTGTGCCTGCGGGCATCCACCGACGAGCTCAGGGCACGGCTGCGGTCGGCCGGAGTCGAGGTGATCGACCTCACCTCCCACCCGCGGTGGCAACGTCCGGCTCGCCTCATCCGCGTGATCGGCAAGCTCCGGCCGGACGTGATCAACATCCACTCTCCGCTTCTCGCGGTGCTGCTGCGGCCGCTCGCCCGGATGAGGCGGCCCCGCCCGGCTCTGATCTCGACGGTGCACAACGTCCGCTACCGCCTGCCGACCATGCTGCTCGACCTGGGCACGCGCTGGCTGGACATGCGGACGGTGGCTGTCTCCCCTCACGTCGCCCGGTCCCGGACCTGCTGGCTCGCCCGTCACGTCACGGTTCGCGTCCACGGTGTGCGGGTCGAGGTGCAACGCCGCTGGGCGCGGATGGCGGACCAGACCAGACGACATTGGGACGTGCCCGGCGGCGCCTTCCTGATCGTGCACGTCGGGAACTTCCATCCACAGAAGAACCACGACCTGCTGCTGGACGCGGCGGTGAAGGTCCTGGAGCAGGACAATCGCGCCCGCTTTCTGCTCGCCGGTTCCGGGCCGCTGTTGAACCGGACGGCGCGGCGGGTGGACGCCCTCGGCCTCACCGGCGTGCGCCTGCTCGGGCGCCTGCCCGACGCGAGGCGGCTCATCGCGGCGGCCGACCTGCTCGTGCTCAGCTCCTCCTACGAAGGGCTGCCCGTCGTCGTCATGGAAGCGCTGGCGGCGGGGGTGCCGGTCGTGTCGACGGCCGTCGGCGGGGTGCCCGATCTGATCAGCCACAACCGGAACGGGCTGCTCGTCGAGCCTGATGATCCCGATGCGCTCGCCGGGGCCATCCTGCGCGCGATGCGCCCGGACGCCCACGCGCGGCTGCGCGAGGGCGCGCGGGACAGCGCGGACCTCGTGGACATCGGACGGGCGGCGGAATGGTTCGACCGGCTCTATGACGACGTCCTCGCCTAGGCCCGTGCGGATCCGACTGCCGGGCCGGCGGCACCTGCGCACCTTCACCTCGCTGAGTTCCGCCGGGCTCGGCGAGGCCGTGCTTCCCACGCTCAGCCTGATCGCCCTCGTCCGGGTGACCGGGAGCGAGACCTCAGGGCACGTCATCTTCGCGCAGTCCGTGTCCGTTCTCTGGTTCCTCCTGTGTGATCCGTGCCTGGAGAACGCCGCCCAGCGGTTCGTTCCTCTGGAGCAACGGCGGACCGGCCATGGCGCGGCCCTCTTCCTGCGCCTGCTGCGTCTGGACGTGGTCATCGGTTTGGCGGCGACCCTGCTCGCCCTCCTGATGGTGCTCGGCGCATGGCTTCTCGGCCACGTCTCGGACGGCCTCGCGCTCACGTTCGCCCTGGCGGTTGCGGGGCGAGGTGCCATGGCGCCGTACGCGACGGCGTGGGCGGGATTTGCACTGGCCGGCCGTTTGCAGACCTCGGGGGTGCTGCGCGTGCTGGGCGCGGTCCTGTCGTTCGGTTCATCGCTCGCCGGGCTCTTCATCGGTGGCCCACTGCTCTATCTGGCCGGTCAGGCGGGCAGCGCGCTGGTCATGGCGGCGATGTTCTGCCTAGCCGCGTCACGTGCGGTGACGCGGCAGCTGGGCCCGGCCGCCGGCCGCCCCAGGCTGCCCGCGGGATTGCTCCGGTTCACCCTGCCGACCTCGATCGGCACCTTCGTGGCCGGTGTCTCCGACTCCGGCATCCTCACCATCGCGGGCCTCGTGGGCGGGCCACAGCTCGTCACCATCTTGAAGATCACGATGGCACCGGGGCGCTTCTACGCCAATCTGGCCGTCCCGGTCGCGGCGATGCTGTACCCGCGTCTCACTCAGGCCGTCGCCCTGGAAGCCGGAAGCGCCGTCATCATGCGAGACGTCGTCCGTACCACCGCGCTGTGCGCGGGGGGCGGTGCGGTGACAGCCGTCGTCGCGCTTCCACTGATCGGCACCGTCATCACCATCGCCTACGGACCTGAGTACGGTCCCACCGGGGCGGTGGCGATGCTGCTCCTCGGGGCGGCATGCATGAAGGGCACGGCCTGCTGGTCCAACGTGCTTCCCCTCGCCATGGGCAAGCCGGGCGTGCGGCTCGCCTACCTCTGCGCCGAGGCGGCCCTTCTCGTGGGCACACTGCTCGTCGCGGGCTGCACGACCTCCGCCACCGTGGCCACGGCACTCGTCTTCGCCTGGGGAACGCTGGGCCTCGCCATCCTGGGCACCGGCTTCTGGATCGCGTCGCTGGGCCGCGTCATCGGGCCTCGATCGCCCGGTTCACACCAGGATCCAATTCCTTCCGATCGCACGATTACGGCAGCGCAATGAACACAGCATTGGTTGTAAATGGTTCCCCGACGAAATTTGAAAAACATAAGGGAGCTCGATATCTGCGGGCACGGTGGTTGCCGGCGGCCTTTCTCGGTATTGTTACGGTCGCAGTGCTGCGCCTTTACGGCGTTTCCGTCTCGGACCTGTCGGCCTTCGCCGCCTATCTCACGATGGGCCTGACGTTTCCCGGAGTGCTGCTGATCCGATGCCTGTATCGCGGGCGCCGGACGCTGGTGGAGGAGATCGCCCTGGGTCTGGTCCTCGGCTATGCGATCGAGGTGCCCGCCTACATCGCCGCACGGGCGGCCGGTCTGCCGCTGCTCGTACTGGCATTCCCCATCGGCACCTACGCACTGTTCCTGGTCGTGCCCCGGCTGCGTGGACACTGGAAGGGGGGCCCGCGGCGGGCATCACCCTTGTGGTGGTCGTGGTCCATCGCCCTGACGATCGTCTACCTGGTCGTCTGGAGCGCGGCCACCTTCTTCAGAGCCAATGCCCTGACCTGGCCCGCGCTCGGACTTTCCCATGTCGACACGCCGTTCCACCTCTCCCTGATCGGCGAACTGAAACACCACCTGCCTCCCACGGTTCCGGCGGTCGCGGGAGAGCCGCTGCTCTACCACTGGTTCGTCCACGCGGAGCTGGCCGCGACGAGCTGGGTGACGGGCGTGGAGCCGGCGGTGCTGCTGCTCCGCCTCGCCATGCTGCCCATGCTGGCCGCGCTCGTCGTGCTGGTGGGCGTGATCGCGCTCCGCGTCCTCGAGTCGCGGCCGGCCGCGCTCGTGGCGGTCCTGGCGGCGTTGTTCATGGCGGCGCCCAGCCTTCACCTGGGCAGCAACGGGGTGTTCACCTGGGGCGGCATTCAGGACGCGGCATGGATCAGCCCGAGCCAGACGTTCGGGGGGGTCCTGTTCGCACCGGCCGTCCTGCTGCTCATCGACATCCTCGAAGAGGACGACGTCCTCGGGGCACGCCGCCTCGGCAGATGGCTGCTTCTCGCCGTCTTCCTCGTCGCGGTGATGGGCGCCAAGGCGACCTACCTCCCGCTGCTGGCGACCGGCCTTGCGGCGGTCGCCGCTGTGGAGGCGACCAGAAGCCACCGCCCGCCGCGACCCGCGCTCATCGCGTTGGGGATGACCGTCACGTGCCTCCTCTTCGCACAGGCGGTGCTGTTCCGGGGCGCTCGGCAGGGGGTGGACTTCTCCCCCTCCTCCGTGAGCCTCCACCTGTGGAAGGAATTCACCGGACGGTCCGACGCTCCGCCCCTCGCCGCGGTGTTCGGACTCAGCTTCCTGTTCCTGACCTGCTGGCTCTTCACCTGGTGCGGGGTGCTGGGGTTGCTCGGCCGGCCGCGCCTGCTCATGCGCCCCGCCGTCGTGGTCATGACCGGGATGGGCGCCGCCGGTCTGGGCGCGGCCCTCCTGCTGGGAAACATCCATCTCAACCAGCTCTACTTCCTGCGGGCCACCTACCCCTACATGGCTGTCGTCACGGTGTACGGCCTCGTCACCGCTGTCCGCGGCTCACGCGGGTCCCCCCTCGCTGTGGCGTCCGCGACCGCCCTCGGCGCCGCCGCCGCATATCTGATCCCCTTGTGCTGCGGGGTCGAAATCCCGCTGGCTCCGGGTCGGCCGCCCGCGCTCCTGTACCTGCCGTACATCGCACTGGCGGCAGTCCTCCTCCCGACGGGGATCGTCTTGATCGTGAGACGGGGCCGGACGGGCTGGGCCCTGACGTTGTCGATGGTCGCCGCCATAGGCCTGCCGGCGGAGGCGCACGCGCGCATCCTTGCGATCGTGCAGGGCATCGCCGGAGCCAGGACGGAAGCGCTCGCCGGGCCGGTGACCGAGCCGTCCGTGCCGAGGGGCGCTCTGGCCGCCGCGAGATGGCTCCGCGACCACTCGAACCCCGATGATCTGGTCGCCACGAACGATCATGTCCGCTGGGCAGACCCGAATTCATGCGATACCCGTCATTCTTGGGTGAGTGCCCTGACCGAGCGGCGCGTACTGGTCGAAGGATGGGCGTACACCGCGAAGACCTGGGATCGGCTGCGACCGGGTCAGGGGCCGGAGTGTACGCGATTCTGGGACACCGCCCGGCTCAGATCGAACGACGCGGCATTTGTCACGCCCTCACCGGAATCGATCCGTCGGCTGTGGACAGACTACGGCGTGCGATGGCTCTTCTCGGACGAGCGGCACGCCGGGCAGATCCGGCGCTACGCGACCATGCGCTTCCGCTCCGGCGACGTCGCCGTCTACCAGATCCACGACTGATGCACCGCACCTTGTCTGTCGATTTCTTGGCAAAGTGCCCCTTCCGCGAGTAATCGATCAGGTTCGGGTACCGAATTCGGAAACTCTTCGCCGTTACGGTGAGCACATCACGGCGAAGAGCCGCGTCCGAGTTAGCTTCTCCGGCGTGAACCATACCCGTCTGCAAGGAGCCCGCGATGAAACCGGACGGCCGTATTCGCGTCATGGAAATCATCGCCCGCATGAATATCGGCGGCCCGGCCACCCAGGTTATGGGACTGTACGAACGGCTGAACCGCGATGAGTTCGACCACCGCCTTTACACGGGCCACGTCGACGGCGCCGAGGGCGACCAGCTCCGGCTTCGGGGCGCGACGCTGCGGGTGCACCGGATCCCGGGCCTCGGCCGCGCGGTCAGGCCGGCCGACGACCTCCGCGCGCTCCTGCGGCTGATCGGCGCCATGCGCGAGTTCCGGCCGCACATCGTGCACACCCGGACGGCCAAGGCCGGGGCGCTGGGCCGTACGGCCGCCCGCCTCGCCGGCATCGGCGCGGCCATGGTGCACGTGTTCCACGGGCATCTCTTGGAAGGCTACTTCTCGCCGGCCAAGCGCCGCCTCTACATCCGGACGGAGCGGCGCCTGGCCGCCATGTCCGATCGCCTGGTGACGGTCGGGCCCAGGGTCCGCGACGATCTGCTCGCCGCCGGAATCGGACGCCCGGAGCAGTACGTCGTGATCCCGCCCGGCGTGAAGCTGGGCCCGATTCCCGACCGCGAGACGGCCCGCGCCGCCCTGGGCGTTCCCTTGGACACGCCCGTCGTCGCCTTCGTCGGCCGGCTCACCCGGGTGAAGCGACCCGACCGGTTGCTCGCGACCGCCGATGCCGTACTCCGCCGCCTGCCCACCTGCCGATTCGTCGTCTGTGGAGACGGCGAGCTCATGGAGGAGCTGGTGCGGGGCATCGCGGACAGGCCGGGCTCGTTCCGGCTGCTGGGATGGCGCAAAGACACAGAAACCGTGTACGCGGCGGCCGACGTGGTCATCCTGACCTCGGACAACGAGGGCACGCCGCTGACCCTCATCGAGGCGGGCATGGCAGGGATTCCCGTCGTCGCCACGCGGGTGGGAAGCGTCCCGGATGTCGTCCGCCACGGCGTCACCGGCCTACTGGCCGCCCCCGACCCGGACGACCTGGCCGAGCAGACCCTCCGCCTGCTGTCCGATCCGGCGCTCGCGGCTGGCATGGGCGAGGCGGCCCGCCGATGGACGTCGACGTCGTTCGCCGTGGAGCGCCTGGTAGCCGACACCGAAGCGCTCTACCGGTCGCTTTCCGTCGGACCGCGACACCTTACAGGAAACATCGCATGAAGATCCTCATCACGGGCGGCGCCGGGTTCATCGGCGCCAACGTCTGCCGGACGCTCACGACGCGGCCGGAGGTCGAAAGCATCACGGTGCTCGACGACCTCAGCACCGGGAGTCTCGCCAACCTTGCCGACGTGGGAGTCGAGGTGGTCACGGGCAGCATTCTCGACCGGGAGTTGCTGGCCGAGATCGTCCCCGGCGCCACACACGTGATCCACCTCGCGGCCCGGCCGTCGGTGCCCCGGTCCCTGAAGGATCCTGTCGCCTCACACGCCGTGAACGCGACCGGCACTCTTCACGTTCTCGAGGCCTGCCGGGCCACCAGACCGCATGTCATCATCGCCTCCTCGTCTTCGGTGTACGGCGACTGCCAGGAGCCGTACAAGCACGAGGACCTGCCGACCCGGCCGCTCAGCCCGTACGGCGCGGGCAAGCTCGCTACCGAGGCCTACGCCCTGGCGTACGCGGAAAGTTACGGTCTGCCGGTCCTGGCGTTCCGTTTCTTCAACGTCTACGGACCTCTGCAGCCCGCGGGTCACGCTTATGCGGCCGTCATCCCGGCCTTCGTGTCGGCCGCGCTGAACGGCCGTCCGGTCCCGATCCACGGTGACGGGAACCAGGCACGGGACTTTACCTTCGTCGGATCGGTGGCGGACGTCCTCGCCGACGCCGCCGCCCGCCGGGTCACATGCGGCAAACCGGTCAACCTGGCATTCGGCACACGGGTAACCCTACTCCGCCTCAAGGAGATCCTGGAAACCGTCCTCGAGCGCCCGATCGAGGCGGAATTCCTGCCGCCCCGTGTGGGCGACATCAGGGAGTCGCAGGCCTCTTCGCGCCGACTGCTCGACCTGTTCCCCGGGGTGCGGCCCGTGCCGTTGAAAGACGGGCTCAGCCTGACCGTGACGTGGTTCGAGAAGGCGGTGAGCACGAACGAACACGCTGAAAGGGCCCCGAGCACGCACGGCTGATTCGCCCGCCGCCGCATTCATTTACCCGAGCGATCCTGTCAACTGCCACTTGTATGGAGAGAAGTCGTTGACCATGCCCAGCGGAAACACCTACCTGATCACGGGTGGGAGCGGTTTCGTCGGATCCCACTTGACCGACGCGTTGCTCGCACGGGGCGATTCCGTAATCGTTTTGGACAATATGTCGACCGGGCGTCGCGCCAATCTCGTGCATCACGTCGGCAATCCCCGGCTGCGCGTCGTCCAGGGCTCGGTACTCGACGCGCTCCTCGTCGACGAATTGGTCCACGAGTGCGACGTCGTCGTCCATCTCGCCGCCGCCGTGGGCGTGAAGCTGATCGTGGAGCAGCCGCTGCGCTCCCTGACCACGAACATCCGCGGCTCGGAGATCGTGATCGAGGCGGCGCACCGGTATCGCAGGAAGATCCTTGTCACGAGTACGAGTGAGATCTACGGAAAGAACTCCGGCGGACCCCTCACCGAGACGTCCGACCGCATACTGGGCAGTCCCGGCGTCGTGCGATGGTCCTACAGCACGGCGAAGGCCGTCGACGAGATCCTGGCCAACGCCTACCACAGGGAACGTGGCCTGCCGACAATCATCGTCAGGCTGTTCAATACGGTGGGACCCCGGCAGAGTCCGGCCTACGGGATGGTCATCCCGCGACTCGTCCGGCAGGCGATCGCGGGGCTCCCGCTCACCGTCTTCGGGGACGGCACGCAGACCCGCTGCTTCGCGCACGTGCTCGACGTGGTGCAGGCGTTGGTCCTGCTGCTCGACCATGAGGCCGCCATCGGCCAGACCTTCAACATCGGGTGCAGCGACGAGGTGAGCATCCTGGAGCTCGCCAAACTGATCGCCGAACTCACGGGGAGCACGTCGGGCGTCGACCTCGTCCCGTACGCCGAGGCCTACGGGACGGGCTTCGAGGACATGCAGCGCAGGGTCCCCGATACCACGAAGCTGCGCGAACTCACCGGCTGGACGCCGCAGCGATCGCTGGACGACATCCTGGTGGAGACCATCGCGGAAGCCCGCGCCGAGCCGGTGAATTTCCGGCGGTGAACAGCACGACTCTCCTCGCAGCCGTGATCAGCAGCTTCCTGCTGACCGCGGCGGTGACCCCTCTGCTGCGCCGTCTGGCGCTTCGTTGGGGATTCATGGATCGACCCGGAGGTCACAAGTCGCATGAGCGGGCCACTCCCTACCTCGGCGGCGTTGCGATCATGCTGGGCACCGTCATCCCCCCGATGGCGCTGATCAGTCCCACCGATGAGCGATTCATTTTGATCGTCGTCGGGGCGGTGGTTGTGACCCTGCTCGGCCTCATCGACGATCTGTCGCCGCTGCCCCAGCTCACCCGATTGACCGTGGAGTCGCTGGCCGCCGGCGGGGTGGTGCTGACAGGCGTCCAGGCGTCGGTGACCGGCACCTGGCTCGACGGCCCGATCACCGTGCTGTGGATCGTCGTCGTCACCAACTCCTTCAACCTGCTCGACAACATGGATGGAGCGCTCGCGGCCGTCACCGCGGTCACTGCCGTGATTCTGGCCGGGGCGGCCTTCGTGTCCGCCCAGCCCGCGATCGGACTGATCTTGATGACCCTCCCCCTGGCCTGCTTGGGGTTCCTGCCGTACAACTGGGCGCCGGCGAAGATTTTCATGGGGGACGCGGGCTCGCTGTTCGTCGGATTCGTCCTCACCTGTTCGGCGGCCCTGCTGATCACCGGTCGCGACACCGGCACGGCGATCGCAGGCATGCTTCTGCCGACCTTCGTCGCGACCGTGGACACGGGGGTCGTGCTGCTCTCGCGGAGGAGGGCGGGACGGCCGATGATGCGAGGCGGAACCGACCATCTTTCCCATCGTCTTCGCAAACTCGGTCTCAGCACACGGCTCACGGCCCTCACGCTCGCCGCCCTCGCGGCTGTGACCAGCATGCTGGAGCTGGTGATGACGCTGGGCTGGATCCCGCCGCTCGGCGCGACGATCGTCGGCCTGACGGCCGCCTGCATTCTCATCGGCCTGCCTCAGCGCGTGCGGGTCTACCCGCCTGTCCGCGCTCAGCAGTCTCTTCACGTAAGGCGAAAATGATTATGGAACTGCTCTATTACGCGCGACTCATCCGCAGGAGCTGGCTGCTCCTGCTGCTATCGCTGATCATCGGGGCGGCGTCCGCCCTTGTCATCACCGCGAACACACCGCCCAAGTACGTCACCACGATCTCCATGCTGGTCTCCGGGGACGACAGGGAGGGCAGCGTCTCTGCCGCCCTCCAGGCCGGGGCCCTGTCGCAACAGCGAGTGCAGTCCTATGCCACCCTGCTGACCAGTCGCCGGGTGGTCGGTCAGATTGTGCACGGCGCGGACATCCCGAGCCTCCAGGCGAGCATCACGGCCGAGACCATCCCAGGCACCTCGCTCCTGCGTGCCACCGTCACCGACACCGATCCGAGGCGCGCCGCCGCCCGCGCCAACGACCTCGGGGCGGCCTTCGCCGCGCTGATCGACCAGATCGAGCGGCCCACCCCCAAGAGCCGCCCGAACGTCCGGGTCTCCGTGGTCGACGCGGCGGAGATCCCGACAGCGCCGGTGTCTCCCAAGCCATTGCTCAACGTGGCACTCGGACTTTTGCTGGCGCTGTTCGTCGCCATCGGCACGCTGGTGCTGCGCGATCGTCTGGACACGAGCATCAAGGCCCTGGAGGCGCTACAGCAGGTCTCCAAGGGTTCGGTTCTCGGGATCATCGGCTTCGAGCGGAACGCGCGGCAGCACCCTCTGATCGTCCGCGGCGACGGCCGGTCGTCACGGGCGGAATCCTTCCGGTCCCTGCGCACGAACCTGCAGTTCACCGGGGTGGACAGGCAGTTGAAGTCGCTTGTGGTGACCAGTTGCCTGCCGGCGGAGGGCAAGTCCTCCACCTCCGCCAACCTGGCGATCGCGCTGGCTCAGGCAGGCTGGCGGGTGATCCTGATCGACGCCGACCTACGCCGCCCCCGTCTCGCCACCTACCTGGGCATCGAGGGCGGCACCGGTCTCACCGACGTGCTCATCGAGCGGGCCCGGCTGCACGACGTCATCCAGACGTGGGGGCAGCCGGCCCTGTCCGTCCTGCCCAGCGGCAGGATCCCGCCGAACCCCAGCGAGCTGCTCGGTTCGCGGGGCATGCGCTCGGTGCTGGCCCAGCTCACCGAGGAATACGACATGGTGATCATTGACGCGCCGCCGCTGTTGCCGGTCACCGACGCCGCGGCCCTCTCCGCGATCTGCGACGGCGCCCTGCTCGTCGTACGGCACGGCAAGACCCGGCGCGAGCAGGTGGCACGCGCCGAGGAACTGCTGTCGTCGATCAACGCCCGTCTGGTCGGGACGGTCCTGAACTTCGTGCCGGCGAAACGGAACGAGTACTTCGGGTACGAGTACTACAGCAGTAAGGCCGAGCCGGAGACGCCACGGGTCCCTGAGCCGGTACAGGCATGAGCAGGCGAGCCGGGCCCCGGAGCGACTCCGCGGAGCGGAACCGCCGGGGGCTCGGTCAGGGCGCCGACGCGTGTCTGAGAAGGTGCATCGGAACGGCGAGCGCGTCCACGATTCGGCGGGCCGCCTCCCGGTAGGCCCTGCGGGGACCTCCGTAAGGGTCCACGATGTCGGGCTGGTCCACCCGGACCAGCCCGCGCAGCGCTCCGGCCTCCTCCAGCAGAACCCGCGCCCGGCCGACGGGATGCCCCTGGCTCAGCACTTTGCCCGAAGGGACGGCGCGGGCAAGCGCGCCGAACTCGACGATGGTGAACGCGCGCGCGGCCGCGCGCGGATACAGGGCCGCCGCCTCGGCGCGGTGCTCGGACGAGGCCGCCAGCACGAGATCGGCGTCGGCCACCGCCTCGGCTGTGAGCGGGCGTGACGAGAAGCCCTCCGAATCCCCGCCGAGCCGCAGCAGCACCTCACGCGCACGCTCGGCCATCGGCCATCCCGTCCGGGCGCGGGTTCCCGCGCTGCCCACCAGGATCGGCGAGCCCGGTCCGAGGGCCGCCAGGGTAAGCCGCTCCGCCATGGCCGACCTGCAGATGTTTCCCGTGCACACGAAAAGGATGCGGAAGGTCCCCGTGGCTTTCCGCGCCGTTTCCTCCCCCATCTCCGGCGCTTCCGGCGTTGTCGGCACCGCGTCCGTCGCGGCTCCCGTCCACGTCCGCGTTTTGGCTTCCCCGGGGACCGCTCCAGTGGCGGTTTCCCCCGCATGCGTACACTCCATGGCCGGACGCTAAGCCGCGCCCGGCGTGCCGCCGCTCGCGGCACGCCGGGCCTTTACGGTTCTTGTCGGTTCCCTCGCGCGCTTGTCAGGAGCCGCAGCCCCTGCTGTCGGCCGTCACCAGCGTCCGCTGCGGCCGGACGAGCGGCTGCACAGGGACCACAGGGGCCGCCGCCGAGTACGGTTCGAGCAGGTCGATCTCCAGCGTCCTCGACTGGCCGGGCGCAAACTCCAGCAGCTTCGAGTAGACGGGGTGGGACCGCTCGGTCTCCGCATAGTACGAGATGGGCTGCCCGTCGAGCCGCACCGCCGTCGCCTTCGCCCCGATCCCCGCGTACAACGACACCCACAGCAGGTTGGAGCCGGCGGCGTGCGGACGCCGCGGTTCGTCGAGCCGGCTGGTGACGTACGGGGGCAGCGGACCGCGCGGCACGTCGTTGGTCAGCCGGATGCGAATGCGTGAGGCGCGCATCCCGTCCGGGCGGCACGGGCCGAGTTGGTAGGTGAGTGAACGGTCCAGGTAGTAGTCGAGCTTGGTGCCGGCCGAGTTGTTGACCACGAGCCCGGCGTACGGCCCGCGCTGCTCGGGCAGCACCCCGCCGAGCGGGCTCGCCGCGAGACGCCGCTGCTCGGCCTCGGCCCGGCTCCAGACGTTGAGCCGACGCTCGTTCACCATGCGCACGAAGGCGGGCAGCAGCCGCGCGGGCTCGTCCAGCGAGCCGGTGAGCGCTTCACTGACCGCGCCGGCGATCCTGACCAGGTACATCTTGCGCTGCGCCCGGTCGGGATAGCGGGCGTAGGCCTCCCGTTCCGTCAGGGCGACGACGTTGCCCGCCGTCACCGTCTCTCCGCTCGGGAGCTTCACCGGCCCGATCGCGCCCAGGATGTAGGAGAGGCCGACCGGGTCGGTGGCGATGGCCCCGTCCAGTTCCTGGCCCTTCTGACGGCGCCAGAGACCAGTCCAGGTGGCGGCCGCGTACGGGAAGTGCGGAGAGAGGTTGGACACCGAAAGTCGCGTGGTCGCGCCCCGCCCGTATCGGGAGACGAATTGCGGGCCGAGGTCGGCGACGGGCTTCGAGCTGGCCGGCATGCCGGTGTTGGCGGACAGCCGCGCGACGGACACCCTGCCGCCGTCGGCCTTCAGAACGCCGAACGCGCCGACGAGGCCGCCGGTGCCGCGAGCCTCGGCGTTGGTCTCGAACGCCAGGAAGTAGCGGCGGGGGCCGTCTCGGCCCAGCATGGGCGGCAGCAGCGCGGCGGCGTCCGCCCCCTGGCTCAGGAAACCGCGCAGCCGAGCCGCCTCGCGGAGCACGGTGTCGCGTGCCTCGTCCAGGGCCGCCAGCCCGGTCGACGCCGGGGTGCTCGCGACGCGTGACCTCGCGGCCTCCACGCGGACGGCGCCGTCGCGCAGCACCGGCGCCATCGCGTCGAGAGCGGCCAGCGCGCGCCGCAGATCCCCCGGCGCCCGCTCGCCCGAGGACAGCAACGGCGCGGTCACGCGCTCCACCTGGGACAGCACGTCGGTGATGTCCGCGACCGACGCGGCCAGCCCCCGGGTCGTCGCCGCGCCGTCGCCCATCACGGGCAGGTGGGTGAGCAGCGCCCAGTAAACGCCTCCGGTCAGCCGCCGCGCCTCGGCCGCGTGACCACGGGCTTCGGCCAGCGCCGCCGCGGCCGAGCGGGCCGTCCCGATGTCGCCCGGCCGCAGCCGGAGCAGGGCGGACCGCGTCGCCTCCAGGTGGTCGCGCACGCTCAGCCCGAGGTGGGCCGCCCAGCCCCCGGCCAGCACGAGGCCGAGGGCCAGCGACGGCAGGCCGACGACGACCAGCCGGCGATTCCTCCTACTCGGCACCGTTCGACCGGCGGCGTCGCGCGGAGACGAGAGTGCAGCCCACGGCGACGGCCAGCAGGCCCGCGCCCACCGCCGCGACGCCCACCGGGGCACCCGTGAACGGCAGCTGACCGCCGCCGGTCGGGCCGCCCGCGGCCTGTGCGGGTGGCGGCCCTGCCGGTGCCTCGCCCACGGGCCCGGCCTCCTCCTCGAGGGTCTCCTCAGGCTCCTCCTCCGGCTCCTCCTCTTCGGATTCCTCCGCAGGCGCCGCCTCGGGCGCGGCCTGCTGCGCGGCGTTCTGCACCGGGGTGATCCCGCTGGGACCACCCGTGCCGGGCGCCACGATCGGCTGCGCGTTGCCGGTCTTCGTGTCGTTGTTCGTGAAGGCCTGCGGCCAGTTCCAGCCTTGCCAGTTCTGCTGCGGCCAGACCCAGCCGTTGTTGTTGCAGTTGTTCCCGGTGCAGACGGGCTGTGTCGGCACGTTCTCCACCACGACGGGCCTGGGAGGATAGATGCCGTCCCCCGCCGGGGTCGCCGGCGACATACCGATCTGCGCGGCCGCGACCCCGGGGAACCCGAGTATCAGGCCGCCTGCTACCGTCGCCGCCAGAAGAATAGGTACGGTATTTTTTCGCGCCACTTTGGACTCCCGATAACTGCCGCTCAATTCATTGAGCCCCGATTGCCAGCGATATTTTGCTGCTCGACTGTTATATGCGCCGGGCGCGGAGCCGCTTCGTTCCGGCGCACAGTGCTTACCGAAGGATCGTCCAGGCTTTCGCTTCGTTGACCACTCCCACATCGCCGCAGGCTGAGCACACCGTACGGCCCGCGCGGGCGGTGCGGCGCGGGACACGCGACGGACTTACCGCTCCTGTGTCCGGCGTGCCAAAGAATTCACCAACGCCCTCCGCAAGGCCGCCGCCGGAGGATGTCCGAAAGCGATACTCGGTCCGTGCGCGGAGAAGACGACGGAGCGGTGAGAGCGGTGACTCGGGTCATCGGCGAGCTGTGCCTGCCCGTGGGGCTGGTCCTGCTGCTGTTCTACGCGTACCTGCTCTGGGGCACCGGCGCGGAGACCGAGCGGGAGCAGCGCGTCCTGCAGCGACGGCTCGGCGAGGTCTTCGGCAGGCACGGTGGGCAGGCGGGCGCAGGTGTGGGTGCGGTGCGGCTCGGCGACGCCCTGGCGCTGCTGCGCATCCCGCGGCTGGGCGCCGGCTACCGGTTCGCCGTCGTCGAGGGCGTCGGCCCGGCGGAGCTGCGCAAGGGCCCGGGCCACTTCCCCGGCACGGCGCTGCCCGGCCAGGTGGGCAACTTCGTGCTCTCCGGGCACCGCACCACCTACGCCGCGCCGTTCAACCGGATCGACCAGCTGCGGCGCGGCGACGACATCGTGGTGGACGCCCGGGACGCCCGCTACACCTACCAGGTGACGCGCAAGGAGGTCGTGGACCCCGGCGAGGTGGACGTCGTCGATCCCGTCCCCGGCCACCCCGGGCAGCGGCCCACCACCGCGCTCATGACCATGACCACCTGCCACCCCAAGTTCTCCGCGGCGCAGCGCCTGGTCGTCCAGAGCGTGCTCGTCCGCCGCGAGGAACGCCAGGAATGACCGAGGGAGATCCGGCGTGTACCGATTCCTGTGGCGGCGGCTGCCCGGCGGCACCGCGCTCCGGCTGGCCGTCGTGCTGCTGCTGACCGGCGCCGCGGTGGCCGCGCTGTGGTACGTCGTGTTCCCCTGGCTGGCGCCGCGGGTGCCGCTCGGGTAGCACTGGTCCCCGCGCCGTCGCGGGCTGAGCTGATTCAGAGGGCGCGGGGTTCAGAGGGCGGGGTTCAGAGGGCGGGGTTCAGAGGGCGGGGTTCAAAGGGAGACGCCGAGCAGCGCGTCGGCGACGTCGCGCACCAGCGCCGGGGAGGACGCGTCGTCGCCCTCCGCCGCCGCCCAGGCGTCGACCGCCGCGAGCGCGCCCGGCGCGTCGAGGTCGTCGGCGAGGCGCTCGCGCACCGCCGCCAGCACCGGGGCGCCCGCGGGGCCCGCCGGGCGGGCCACCGCGGCCCGCCACCGCGCCAGCCTGTCCTCGGCCGCGGCGAGCTGGTCCGGCGTCCACTCCCAGTCGGTGCGGTAGTGGTGCGCCAGCAGCGCCAGCCGTACGGCCATGGGCTCGGCCGTCTGCCGCAGCCTGGAGACGAACACGAGGTTGCCCCTGGACTTCGACATCTTCTCGCCGTCCAGGCCGACCATGCCCGCGTGGACGTACGCCCGCGCGAACGGCCACTCGCCGGTGGCCACGTGGCCCTCGCAGGCGCCCATCTCGTGGTGGGGGAAGATCAGGTCCGAGCCGCCGCCGGCGACGTCGAAGCCGCTGCCCAGGTGGCGCAGGGCGATGGCGGTGCACTCGATGTGCCAGCCCGGCCTGCCGGGACCGAACGGCGACTCCCAGGACGGCTCTCCCGGCCGCTCGGCCCGCCACAGCAGCCAGTCGAGCGGGTGGCGCTTGCCCTCCCTGCCGGGATCGCCCCCGCGCTCGCCGAACAGCTCCAGCATGGTCTCCTCGGAGTAGCCCGAGACCGCGCCGAACTTGGGCGCGGAGGCCACCGAGAAGTAGACGTCCCCGTCGATCTCGTACGTGGCGCCGCGCTCGGCCAGCCGGGCGATCAGTTCGGCGATCTCCCCGACGGTCTCGGTGACCCCGACGTACTCGCGGGGCGGCAGGATGCGCAGCGCCTCCATGTCGGACCGGAACAGCTCGATCTCGCGCTCGCCGAGGGACCGCCAGTCGGTGCCGGTCGCCTCGGCCCGCTCCAGCAGGGGGTCGTCCACGTCGGTGGCGTTCTGGGTGTAGTGCACGTCGTGGCCGGCGTCCCGCCACACCCGGTTGACCAGGTCGAAGGCCAGGTAGGTGTTGGCGTGCCCGAGATGGGTGGCGTCGTACGGCGTGATGCCGCACACGTACAGCCGGGCCTCGCCGGAGGGGGCCGTCTCCCGCACCTCACGGGCGGCGGTGTCGTACAGACGGAGCATGAGGCCCGAACCAGGCAGCCTGGGGACATTCGGAGCAGACCACGATCGCATGGTGTGAAGCCTATCCGCGAGCCCGGCGGATCGGTTCAGCCGGTGTGCCCCACGAGGTGTCGATCTCGTGCCAGGTGGCGGGGTCGTCGGGCTGGGGGCAGAAGTCGTAGCGCAGCCCCTCCTCCGCGAGGGCGACCAGCGTGATCGACAGGCTGGCGAAGACCCGTCCGTCCGGCAGCCGCCGCCGCATGACCAGCGCGCGGGGATCGTCCCAGGGCATCCCGGCGCCCGACGCGGGGTGGAGCCACTCCCCCCAGAACCGCTCGGACGAGCCGCCCGTGGTCCACTCGGGCCGGGCGGCCCGGGCGAAGCGGGGCCGGAACCAGGCGGTGCGCGGCTCGTTCTCGCCGCGGTCCCAGCCCGCGTTCACGATCACGTGCACGCCCTCGGGCAGCTTCTCCTCGGCCAGGCTCTCACCGTCCCAGCTCCACAGCCGTACGCCGTCGAGCCCGCCGAGGACGAGATGGAAAGGGTCGTACCAGGTCAGGTCGAGCGGTGGAAACTCCCCCGCCGCGGCGGCGAGGAGCGGCAGCTCGCCGCGCGAGCGGCGCCGCCCGGCCGGGGCCGCGGCGCCCTCGCCGTTGAGCAGCGCGGCCACGTGCCGCGCGGCGGGATCGGCGGCCAGCCAGGTGCCGCCCGCCTCCAGGTCGCGGCCTCCGATCAGGCCGGGGTACGCGGGCCAGTGCCGGTCCGGCGACATCCACGGCCGCGTGACGAACTCGTCACGCACTCCCGCCAGGAGCACCGGCGCGCCAGCCTCCGGCTCGACGCTCACGATGACCGTACACAATGCGTGTTCCCTCCAATATCGGTAGAGACCCCTGCAGAGTGCACAATCCACACGTTTTGCGCAAGCCTGTCTGCGGTGATCAAATCGGTGATCAAATCGGCGGCCACGGGATCGCCGGCCAGTCTTCGGAGGGGTGCGGATGGACCCCGGTGGCCAGCAGCCTCTTGACCCGCTCCCACGTGGCCTCCACCTCGGCCTGGGTCAGCAGCTCGCGCAGGCGCCGGCCGAGGCGCCCCCGCTCGATCTCGCGCTCCAGCCGCACCAGCACGTTGACCGCCTCGCGCGGGAGCGTCTTGCCGCGCCACTGCCACAGCACGGTGCGCAGCTTGTCCTCCACCGCGAAGCAGACCCCGTGGTCGACCCCGTACACGTGCCCGTCGGGCAGCGGCAGCAGGTGGCCGCCCTTGCGGTCGGCGTTGTTCACCACGGCGTCGAACACGGCCATGCGGCGCAGAGCGGGGTTGCGGCTGCGCATCAGCCCCATCAGGTCGGTCTCGGGATCGGCGTCGATCCACAGCTGCACCATCCCCGGGCCGAAGGGCCCGTCCCGGTAGACGGTCGGCGGCACGATGCGCCATCCGGTGACGGCCGCCACCTCGTAGGCGGCCACCTCCCTGGCCGCGAGCGTGCCGTCGGGGAAGTCCCACAGGGGGCGCTCCCCGCGCACCGGCTTGTACACGCACGCCGCCGCGTGCGCGCCGTCGCTGATGGAGCAGTAGAGAGTCATGTTCGTGGCCTCGACGAGTCGCCCGGCCACTTCTAAGGCGCCCTCCCGCAGCAGGCGCATGGCCGCCGCGTCGTCCAGCCCCGGCCCGTCCACGTCGCTGATGCTCGTCTCGTCCTCAGCCGTCATCCGGTTCCTCGCACGCGCGGCGCGAGGCCGCCCTTCCACCCGTTCACACCGCGCCTCTCATGCCGCCAGAACTCTCATGCGGACAGTCCCCCGGGGTGGTGACCGTTGAGGCGGACGCAGATGTGGCCCTCGGGATCGAGGGGCCGGCCGCACAGCGGGCACGGCGGGCGGCCCGCGGCGACCACCTCCAGCGCCCGGCGGCTGAACGCGCGGGCGGCGGCGGCGCTGATCCGCACCCTGAGGACGGCGGGCTCGGGCCGGTCGTCCAGCGGCGGCTCGTCCTCCTCGTCGCCCTCGGCCGCCTCCTGCGCCTCGATGATCACCTGGGCGGTCTCGGGATCCCAGGCGAGCGCCATCGTCCCCACCCGGAAGTCCTCGTCGATCGGCAGGTCGAGCGGGCCCTCGTCGGCCAGCTCCGCGGGGGCCATGGCCGGCACCGGCGCGCGCCCGCCGCTGCGCCGCAGGACCTCGTCGAGCAGTTCGTCCAGGCGGTCGGCCAGCACGGCGACCTGGAACTTCTCGAGGGCCACCGTGGTGATCCTGCCCTGGCCGCGGGCCTGCAGGAAGAAGGCTCGTGCGCCCGGTTGCCCCACGGCACCGGCCACGAACCTGTCAGGTGGATCGTAGTCGAAGACCGGCATAGCCCGACCTTATGTGGTCCCGGGTCCACCGCCGACGGCGGCATCGCTTCCGGTGATGGTTTCTCCCCCGTCTTCGTCCCCCGACACCTCCGGCGGGGGCACCAGGTTGGCCACTCCCCCGCCCACGTCGTTCGCCCTGAGGAGGAAGGGGCGCAGGGGGGTGTAGCGGATCACCGTGACGGACGCGGGGTCGGCCGTGATCCGCTGGAACTGGTCCAGGTGCAGGCCCAGCGCGTCGGCCACGATCGCCTTGATCACGTCCCCGTGGCTGCACACGAGATAGGTGGCCTTCTCGCCGAGCCGCTCGTTCCAGTCGCGTACGGCCCGCACGGCCCGGTTCTGCACCTCCGCCAGGGCCTCCCCGCCGGGGAACACCGCGGCGCTCGGATGGGCCTGCACCACCCGCCACAGCGGCTCCTCGGCGAGCTCCTTGAGCGGCCTGCCCGTCCAGTCGCCGTACCCGCACTCGCCGAACCTGTCGTCGGTCTGCACCGAGACGGCGCGGCCCTGCGCGATGGCGGCGGCGGTCTCCTGGCACCGCTCCAGCGGGCTGGACACGATGGCGTCCAGCTCCAGGGGCGCGAGCCGTTCGGCGACCGCACGCGCCTGCTCCCTGCCGCGCTCGTCGAGATGGACCCCGGGGGTCCAGCCGGCCAGCACAGGGCCGGTCATCGCGGTGAGGCCGTGCCGTACGAGGAGGACGGTCGTCATGACTGCACCACCCCGAGGCCCAGCAGCGTGAGGAGGAACGTCCCGGCGAAGACGCGGTAGACGACGAAGACGATGGTCGAGTGGCGCGCCACGTAACGCAGCAGCCAGGCGATCGAGGCGTAGCCGACGACGAACGACACGACGGTCGCGATCAGGGTCGGCGCGACCGGCGGGCCGCCGCCGTCGCCGACGTGCCGCAGCTCGAACAGCCCCGAGAGGATCACCGCCGGGATCGACAGCAGGAAGGAGTAGCGGGCGGCCGCCTCACGCGTGTATCCGAGGAACATCGCGCCGGTCATCGTGGAGCCTGAGCGGGACGCGCCGGGGATCAGCGGCAGCATCTGCCACGCGCCGATGATCAGGCCGTCGCGCATGTTGAGGTCGGCGACCTCCTTCTTCTTGCGGCCCATCTGGTCGGCCACGAGCAGCAGCAGGCCGAAGACGATGAGCATGGCCGCGTTCAGCCACAGGTTGCGGGCCGGGCCCTCGATCGCGTCCTTGAACAGCAGGCCGGCGACGCCGATCGGGATCGTGCCCAGGCCGATGTACCATCCCATGCGCGCGTCGAGGTCGCCGCGCAGCTCCGGCGTCCACAGGCTGCGCAGCCAGGTCCAGGTGATCCGGACGATGTCCCGCCAGAAGTAGATGAGCACCGCGAGCATGGTGCCGAGCTGGATCACCGCGGTGAACGCGGCGCCGGGGTCGCCCCATCCGGCCAGCTTGGGCACGATCAGCAGGTGGGCCGAGCTGGAGATGGGCAGGAACTCGGTGAGGCCCTGCACGAGCCCGAGCACGATCGCCTGAAGTACGTCCATGGTGCGGACAGCCTATCGGCTAGTCTGTCCGCACCATGGACCAGCGACTAGTCGGGCGCAGCGGTCTGTCGGTGTCCAGGATCGGGCTCGGCACGATGACCTGGGCCCGCGACACCTCCGCCGAGGAGGCGACGGCGCAGCTCACCGCCTTCGCCGAGGCCGGCGGCACGCTGATCGACACCGCCGACGTGTATGGCGGCGGCGACGCCGAGCGCCTGATCGGCCGGCTCATCCGCGACGTGGTGCCGCGCTCGGAGCTGGTCATCGCCACCAAGGCCGTGCTCACCCCCGGCGGTGAGCACGACGCCTCGCGCCGCCACCTCATCCGCGCGCTCGACGCCTCCCTGGCCCGGCTCGGGCTGGACGAGGTCGACCTGTGGCAGCTCCACGCGTTCGACCCCCGGGTGCCGTTGGAGGAGACGCTCGCCGCCGTCGACTTCGCCGTCTCCACCGGCCGCACGGCGTACGCGGGCGTGTGCAACTACACGGGCTGGCAGCTCGCGGCCGCCGCCACGTGGCAGCGGTGCGGCGACGCGCGGGCCCCGATCGTCGCGGCGCAGGTGGAGTACTCCCTGCTGGCCAGGGACGCCGAGGAGGAGCTGCTGCCGGCCGCCGGCCACGTGGGCGCCGGGGTCCTCGCCTGGTCGCCGCTGGGGCGCGGCGTGCTGACCGGCAAGTACCGCACCGGCATCCCCGCGGACTCCCGCGCCGCCACCCCGCACTTCGCCGAGTTCGTCCGGCCGTACCTGGACGAACGGTGCCGCAGCATCGTGGAGTCGGTGACGACGGCGGCGGAGGGGCTCGGCGTGTCGCCGCTCGCCGTGGCGCTCGCCTGGGTGCGCGACCGCCCGGGCGTGTCGTCGGCGATCGTCGGCGCGCGCACCCACGCGCAACTCCTCGGCGTGTTGCAGGCCGAGAAGCTGACATTGCCGTGGGAGATCCGCGAGGCTCTGGACGACGTCTCCGACCCCTGACCGCCGCGCCGGGCCCGCGTGGGCGGACGAGAGGCGAATGAGAATCGTCCTCACGTATCACACATCGATACCGAACTGCAACTTTCTACTGCATAACCCCGCGCTCTGGCGAAGAGTGGCGGGTATGTCGGGGACGGATCAGAGCACTGCGGAAGGGGACACATGGGGATCGTAGGCAAGGCCTCCGCGATCTCCGCCGGGGCTATCGCGATCACCCTGGCCGGAGGACTCCCTCTCGCCGCGTCCCCGGCACAGGCGCTCGACTGCACGGGTGACGGCGGACTGGTCTCGGGCATCACCGGCGGCGTCTGCTCGCTGGTGGACGGCGTGGGCCGCCTGGCGGACGGTGTGACCGACGTCGCGGACAAGGCCACCGGCGGGGTGACCGGACCGGTCACGAAGGTCGTGGACGACACGCTGAAGACGACCACCGGAGCCGCGGGCACGGCGGTGAACGACGTCGGCAAGGCGGTCGACAAGGCCGGCCGGACGCTCACCGGTGCGGCCGACACCGTGACGGGTGCGGCCGGCGGAGCGACGGGGAAACTGAGCGGAGCGGCGGGCACCGCGGCCGGGGCGGCGACGGGAGCGGTGACGGGCGGCGACGGCGGAGGCCGATCCGCGGCCACGCACAGCCCCGTCCCCAGCGTCCAGAAGCTCACCGACGGGCTGACCCGCGCCGTCCAGGACACCTGCCTGCCCCTGGTCGCCGGCGAGGGCTGCGCGTCCCACGGGCAGCGCGAGGACGGCGAGGCGCAGAGCTCAGGAAAGCCGCGGCCGGCCGGCAAGAAGCCGGCGCGGCCGAAGGCGTCCATGACGCCCGAGGGCGCCCTCGTGCCCGAGCCGTACCGGCCGCGTCTCGTCGCGGCGCACGACGACGCGCCCGAGACGGGCAGCGCGTCGAGGGTGGACCCCGACAAGCAAGGCGTGATCCCCCTCCTGTGGCCCGGGCAGAAGATGCCCGAACTGCCCGAGCTGCACGGCGGCCCGGCGGGCGCGCCCGCGCGGGCCCACCGGTCCTACGACGCGGCGGGGACGGCCCTCACCGCGGCGCTGCTGCTCTCGGCGCTGCTCGCCACCCGCGTGGTCTCGGCACGGCGGGCGCGCGCCGGGCAGCAGGAGCCGCGCGAGTCGATCCCGTTCGAGGGCGGCCTGCGGCTGCCGGGGAAGCCGGGACGCCACCGGCTCGCCTGAGGCCGGCCCGCGTCATCGGCCGGAGCCGCGCCGTGCCGGATTTGATGGGTTGATGCGAACCCCCGCCGGGTGATCGCGCATCAACTCCGGGACGGGTTATCCATGCCGTGGCGGCACCGCGAGGTGCCCGGGTCACGGAAGGAGCAGCTCGCGATGAGATGGAGCACCACCCTCAGGGCACTGGCCGTCCCGGCGGCGGCGGTCGTGCTGACGACGACCGCGACCGGTGCGGTCGCCGGGCCGGGAGACGGGCCGGGCTCGGGATCGGGGTCGGGCCGGACCGGCACGGTGCGGCCCGACGACATTCCGCGCGGCGGGACCGCGAACCTCCCGCGCCGCGTTTCCGACAAGGTGTGCGACCAGGGTCGCAAGAGTGCGCAGACCTGCGACCAGACCGACCCGATCAGGAGCCGCTGCGACTACGGCGCGTACACCGTGGCCAGTTCGCGGCTCTGGTATCACGACGGTCGCGGACGGGCCACCCGGCCCGCGGGTGCCACGGTCGAGTTGCGGTACTCCCCCCGCTGCGGGACCAACTGGTCGAGGGTCACGCTCGACGAGGGGCGCACCGCACCGCTGGGCGTCCTCGTGTGCCGGGGCGGGGGCTTCGACGACTGCACCGAGACGTACGCGACCCGCAACGGCACGGCGTACTCCGACCAGCTCTACGCGAAGGACGTGGAGGCGACGGCGTACGCGCTGTGCTGCGGCACCTGGCCGGGCGTCGCCGCGGCCTGGGCCCGAGGCTGAGCCTGCCGGGGAACCGACGGTCCGGGCGCCGTACGCCGCCGCGCCGGGAGGAGCCAGCGCATGGGCGCGCGGACGGGAACGGGGGCCGGTCGTACGGCCTCCTCGCGGACCGTGAGGAGGCCGTACGCGGCCGGTCAGGAATACCACGTGGGCTCGGGGATCTCGTCCCGCAGGCGGTAGACGCCCACCTCGCGGCGCTTGTACGCCACGGGGTCGTGCAGGGTGTGGGTGCGCACGTTGCGCCAGAACCGGTCGAGCCCGTGACGGGACGCGGTCGAGCGGGCGCCGGTGGCCTCGAAGACACGCGAGGTGACCTCCAGGGCGACGTCGGTGGCCCGCGCCTTGACCGCGGCCACCCGCACCTCGTGCTCCCCGCGCAGCCGGGGGGTGACCTCGTCCGGGTCGAGGTGGAACCGCAGGCCCTCCCGGGCGACCTCGTCGGCCAGCGCCTCGGCCGCCCACAGCTTGGCGGTGAGGTCGCCGTAGAGGTCGATGACGTACGGCTCGTCGACCGCGCGCTCGTGCCCGCCGTGCAGCCACGGGCGGGTGTGCTCCCTCGTGTACGCCAGCGCGGTCTCCAGCGCTCCCCTGGCGATGCCGAGGTAGAAGTTCACGAACACGAGCTGGATGGCCGGCACGTTGAGGGTGGCGTAGACGCGCGGCTGGAACTCCTTGTCCACGTAGCCGAGGGCGTCGCGCCACGGCACGCGCACGCCGGAGACGGTGACGCTGCCGCTCTCGGTCAGCCGCTGGCCGATGTTGTCCCAGTCGTCGTGGAAGGTCAGCCCCTCTGAGCTGGAGGGGACGATGGCGAAGACGTGCTTGTCGGTGCCCTCCAGCACGCCCTCCAGGACGGTGACGTCGGAGACCTTGCTGCCGGTGGAGAAGGTCTTGCGCCCGTCGAAGACGAGGGTGTCGCCCTCGTCGCGCACGACGATGTCGCGGTCGCGGGGGTTGACGGCCCCGCCGAAGAACCACCGGTGCCGGGCGGCGTCCGCCTCGACGCGCTCCCACTGCTCGCGGGTGCCCACCAGGCGTGCCGCCCAGTTCCAGAGGTAGTGGTAGCCGAGCAGCTGGCCGATGGAGCCGTCGGCCGCGGCCACCTCGCGGACGACGCGGTAGGCGGTGGGCCAGTCCTGCCCCGCGCCGCCGTGCCCGGCCGGTCCGAGCAGCGTGACCAGGCCGGAGTCCTTGAGCAACCCGACCTCGGCGTACGGGGTCTTCGCGGCCCTGTCGCGCTCGGCGGCGTCAACCGCGAGGACGGCCGCCACCTCGCCGGCGCGCGCGATCCACTCGTCGGGAGTGCGCGGCGCCGGGCCGTCCGTCCATTCCGTCCGGCTGGCGTGAGCGATGGTCACGTGTCGTCTCCTCTCGTGTGCGGCGCGTCGCGCCGGCTGTCGCTCACCAGGTTAGGCAACATTCTCTACTTGTTAAGTAGGGAAATCGCCGAACGGCCGGTAGGGTCGCCCTTGAACACCGGCCGGACACCCCCGGCAGCCCCTCGGACAAGGTGGACGACTATGCGCATCGAGCAGCTCGAGTACATCCGCGCGGTGACCCGCCTCGGCTCGCTGCGCCGGGCGGCCGACCATCTGCACCTGTCCCAGCCGGCGCTGAGCGAGACCGTGCGCAACCTGGAACGGGAACTCGGCGTCGACCTCCTGGAGCGGCGCCGGTCCGGCGCCACGATCAGCGACAAGGGCCGCGAGCTGCTGCCGTACATCAACGGCGTGCTGGAGGCGGTGGACCGCCTGCGCGGCGCGGCCGACGAGCAGCACCACACGGCCCGCATGGTCAGGCTGGGCACGGTCAACGCGGCCACGGTCCCGCTGCTGATCCCCGCCGTACGGGCGTTCCGGGAGGCCCATCCGGCGACGCAGGTCGAGGTCGTCGGCGCGCAGCAGGCCGAGATCCACCGGCGCATCCGGGAGGGCAGCTTCGACCTCGGGCTGGTGAACTACCTGAGCGGCGACGACCTGCCGCCCGACCTCGCCACGACCGAGCTGCTGCGCGGCCTCCCGGTCGTGTGCGTACGGCCGGACAGCCCGCTGGCCTCGCTGCCCGCGGTCGAGGTCGCCGACCTGCTCCGCGAGCCTCTGATCGTGATGCGCTCCGGCTATGTCATGCACCGCCTGGTGCACCGCCTCCTCGGCGGGCGGACGCCGTCGTTCTCGTATTCGACCGACGGCGCGGAGATGGGCAAGCTGATGGTCGCCGAGGGGCTGGGCGCCACCGTGCTGCCCGAGTTCAGCGTGGCCGGCGACCCCCTCCTGCGCAGCGGTGCGATCACCTACCGGCCGCTGGCACAGCGCGTGGCGGAGGTGCTCCTGGTGATCCAGTCGCAGCGATCCACCTCCGCCCCCCGGGTGGCCCGCGACCTGCACCGGTTCCTCCTGGACCGGGCACGCGAGTGCCGCACCGGCGCCCGGGCGCGCGCCGCCGGGTAGACAGCCCAGGACGACGGGGCCGGGTGACAGGGCGGAGTGCCAGTGGTGGGGTTACAGGGCGGCCCTATCACTCCCCCGCCGATCGCGTGTGGAACTCCCGGCATGGCCGCCGTACGATCCCTATTGTTCGAGTAGGAAATGCCTGGAAGGGGTCCTTCGTGTCCGCGAACGTCAGTCCCGAGCCACTGCGGTTCGCCTACTGGGTGCCCAACGTCAGCGGCGGGCTCGTCACCAGCACGATCGAGCAGCGCACCGACTGGAGCTACGACTACAACCGGAAGCTGGCGGTGCTCGCGGAGAACAACGGCTTCGAGTACGCGCTGTCCCAGGTGCGCTACATGGCCAGCTACGGCGCCGCGTTCCAGCAGGAGTCGACGAGCTTCAGCCTGGCGCTGCTGCTCGCCACCCAGCGGCTGAAGGTGATCGCCGCCGTGCACCCCGGCCTGTGGCACCCGGCGGTGCTGGCCAAGCTGCTCAGCACCGCCGACCACCTCTCGGGCGGCCGGGCCGCCGTCAACGTGGTGAGCGGCTGGTTCAAGGGCGAGTTCACCGCCCTGGGCGAGCCGTGGCTGGAGCACGACGAGCGCTACCGCCGGGCCGAGGAGTTCATCCGCGTCCTGCGGGCGAGCTGGACCGAGGACAAGGCGCGGTTCCAGGGCGACTTCTACCGGCTGCACGGCTACGACCTGCAGCCCAAGCCGCTCTCTGGGCCGGACCGCCCGCACCCCGAGATCTTCCAGGGCGGCAACTCCACCGCGGCACGCGCCATGGCGGGCCGGGTCTCCGACTGGTACTTCAGCAACGGCAAGGACTTCGACGGCGTCACCGAGCAGATCGAGGAGGTCGGGGCGGCCGCGCGGGCCCACGGCCGCCGGGTGCGCTTCGGCCTGAACGGCTTCCTCATCGCCAGGGACACCGAGGCCGAGGCGCGCGAGACGCTGCGCGAGATCGTGGCCAAGGCCGACGTCCAGGCCGTGCACGGGTTCCGCGACGCGGTCCGCCAGGCGGGGCAGTCCACCCAGGACGGGCGGGGGATGTGGGCCGACTCCTCGTTCGAGGACCTGGTGCAGTACAACGACGGCTTCCGCACCCGCCTCATCGGCACGCCGGAGCAGATCGCGCACCGGGCCATCGAGTACAAGAAGCGCGGCGTCGACCTGCTCCTGCTCGGCTTCCTGCACTACCACGAGGAGGTCGAGTACTTCGGCCGCCACGTGCTGCCCATCATCCGCGAGCTGGAGGGCGAACTCGCGGCGAAGGGCGCCTTCCCGGTGGAACCGGCCCGGGCCTGATCCCATGACCGATCTCACCCACGCACCCGTTCGCCCATTGGGGACCGCGCACGTCGTCACCGGCGACGAGGAGGCCCTCGCCGTCGCCGCCGAGCTCGCCGGGCGGTTCGCGAACGGCGCGGCGGAACGGGACGCCCGCCGCGAACTCCCGCACGCCGAGCTGGCCGAGCTGTCGGCGAGCGGCCTCCTGGGCGTCACCGTCCCCCGCGAGCACGGCGGCGCCGACGTGCGGACCGCCACACTGGCGGAGGTCGTCCGCCTGCTCGCCACCGCCGATCCCAATATCGCCCAGATCCCGCAGAGCCACTTCGTGTACGTCAACGTGCTGCGGCAGCAGGGGTCCGCGGCGCAGCGGGAGTTCTTCTTCGCCGAGGTCCTGGCGGGCAGGCGGTTCGGCAACGCCCAGTCGGAGGCGGGCACCCGGCACGTGCAGGACTACCGCACCCGGCTGCGTCCCGCAGAGGACGGCGGCTTCGTCCTCGACGGCGTCAAGCACTACTCGACCGGGGCCCTGTTCGCCGACTGGATCACCGTGCTGGCCAAGGACCCCGCCGACCGGCTCGTCGTCGCGTACGTGCCCGCCGGCGCGCCCGGCCTCACGGTCGTGGACGACTGGGACGGCATGGGCCAGCGCACCACGGCCAGCGGCACGGTCCGGCTGGAGGGCGTGCGGGTGCCGGCCGACCGCGTGGTCCCCCATCACCTGACCTTCACCGGGCCGCAACTGCACGGCGCCCACGCGCAGCTGCTGCACGCCGCGATCGACGTCGGCATCGCCCGCGCAGCGCTCACCGAGGCCGCCGAGTTCGTCCGCACCCGCAGCAGGCCGTGGTTCGAGAGCGGCCTCGACCGCGCCGCCGACGACCCCCTGACCATCCAGCGCTTCGGAGAGCTGGAGGTCTCCGTACGGGCCGCGGAGGCGCTGCTGGGCGAGGCGGGGCGCGCGGTCGACCGGGCGCGGGAGCGGCTCGACGACGAGACCGCGGCGGCGGCGTCCATCGCGGTCGCGACGGCGAAGGCGTTCGCCGACCCGGCGGCCGTCGAGGTGACCGATGCCCTGTTCGAGGTGTCCGGCACCAGGTCGGCGCTCGACTCGCTCAACCTGCACCGGCACTGGCGCAACGCCCGCACCCACACCCTGCACGATCCGGTGCGCTGGAAGATCCAGCACATCGGCCGGTACGCGCTGAACCGGACCCCGCCCCCACGGCACGGCCTGATCTGATCCGCCCCACCTGAACAGGCCCCACCCGAATCCGGCCCCACCTGAATCCGGTCCGAACCGACGGAGGTTCCGCCATGTCCGCCATCGTCGTCCTGTCCGGCAGTCCCTCGCCGGTCTCCCGCACCGCGGCGCTGTGCGCACACCTCGCCGACCGGCTGCGTCTCCCCGGCCACGAGGTCCGCACCGTGCACGTGCGCGACCTGCCGGCGGAGGCGCTGCTGTCGGCCGACACGGGGCACCCGCGGATCGCCGAGGTCGTCGGCCTCATCGGCGAGGCGGACGGCGTGCTGGTCGCCTCACCCGTGTACAAGGCCGCCTACAGCGGGCTGTTGAAGACGCTGCTCGACCTGCTGCCGCAGTTCGCGTTCGCGGGCAAGGTCGTGCTGCCGGTCGTCACCGGCGGCAGTCCCGCCCACGTGCTGGCCATCGACTACGCGCTCCGCCCGGTCCTGACCTCGCTCGGGGCCGACCACGTCGTGCCGGGATGGTTCGTTCTCGACCGGCATATCGCGATCCGCGACGGCGAGGCCGGCCTCGACCCGGAGCACGCCGCCCCGCTCTATCGCGTGGTCGACGCCTTCGCGTCCGCGGTGGCCGCGCGCAGCCCGCTGCTGGCCGCGTCCTGAGGAGAACCCCCATGACACTGACCTTCCACTGGTTCCTGCCCACGTACGGCGACAGCCGGCACCTCGTCGGCGGCGGGCACGGCACGGACATCACCACAGCCGGCGGGGACCGGCCGGCCACCCTGGCGTACCTGGGCCAGATCGTGCGCGCCGCCGAGCAACTCGGATTCGACGGGGCCCTCACCCCGGCGGGCGCCTGGTGCGAGGACGCCTGGCTGACCACCGCCATGCTGGTCGCGGGCTCCGAGCGGCTGAAGTTCCTGGTCGCCTTCCGGCCGGGGCTGCTGTCGCCCACGCTCGCCGCGCAGATGGCCGCCACGTTCCAGCGGCACTCGGGCGGCCGCCTGCTGGTCAACGTCGTCACCGGTGGCGAGGACCACGAGCAGCGCGCCTACGGCGACTTCCTCGCCAAGGACGAGCGCTACGAGCGCACCGACGAGTTCCTCACGGTCGTCCGCGCCCTGTGGCGCGGGGAACGGGTCACCCTGGAGGGCAGGCACGTCAGCGTCGCGGACGCCGCGCTGAGCCGGGTGCCGTCCCCGGTCCCGGCCGTGTATTTCGGCGGGTCGTCACCGGCCGCCGGACGGGTGGCGGCGCGGCACAGCGACGTCTACCTGACCTGGGGCGAGCCGCCCGCGCAGGTCGCCGAGAAGCTCGCCTGGATCCGCCGGGAGGCCGCCGCGGCCGGGCGGGAGGTGCGGTTCGGCATCCGGCTCCACGTGATCACCCGGGACACCTCGGCGCAGGCGTGGGCGGAGGCCGATCGCCTGCTGTCCGCCCTGGACCCGGCGGTGATCATGTCAGTGCAGGCCGGTCTCGCACGCAGCGGGTCGGAGGGGCAGCGGCGGATGCGGGCGCTGCACGGGGGCCGCACGGACGCGCTGGAGGTCTCGCCGAACCTGTGGGCCGGGGTGGGCCTGGTCCGCGGCGGCGCGGGCACGGCCCTGGTGGGCAGCCACGTCGAGGTGGCAGAGCGGATCGAGGAGTATCACGCTCTCGGCATCGACGAGTTCGTGCTGTCGGGCCACCCGCACCTGGAGGAGGCCTACTGGTTCGGCGAGGGCGTCCTGCCCCTGCTGCGCCGCAAGGAATTGTGGCGGCACCCGGTGGACGCGCCCGACGACCCGCTCCCGGCCGCCATCCCGTTCGCCGGCACCGCGTCCCGATGAGATGTCCCGATGAGGCGTCCCGATGAGGCGTCCCGATGAGGCGTCCCGATGAGGCGTCCCGATGAGGCGTCCCGATGAGATGTCCCGCTCCCGCGGGCCGCGGCAGGATTGCGAGCCGCCGCGACCCGTCGGCCCGCGGAATCTCAGGAGCCGGGGAGCGGACCGCCGTCAGGCGCCCATGGCGTGCACGCCGCCGTCGACGTGGACGATCTCGCCGGTGGTGGCGGGGAACCAGTCGGACAGCAGCGCGACGCACGCCTTGGCGGCGGGGGCGGTGTCCGCCAGGTCCCAGCCGAGCGGCGCGCGCTCCGGCCAGGAGTCCTCGAACTCCTTGAACCCGGGGATGCTCTTGGCCGCCATCGTGCGGAGCGGGCCGGCGGCGACGAGGTTGACCCGGATGCCGTGCTTGGCGAGGTCGCGGGCGAGGTAGCGCGAGCAGGACTCCAGCCCGGCCTTGGCCACGCCCATCCAGTCGTAGACCGGCCACGCCTTGGTCGCGTCGAAGTCCAGGCCGACGACCGCGCCGCCCTCCTTCATCAGCGGCAGGCACGCGACGGCCAGCGACTTGAACGAGAACGTCGAGATGTGGATCGCCGTGGCGACGTCCTCCCACGAGGTGTTGAGGAAGTTGCCGCCCAGGCAGGACTGCGGGGCGAACCCGATCGAGTGGACGACCCCGTCCAGCCCGTCGAGGTGCGCGCCGACGCGGTCGGCGAGCGTGTCGAGGTGATCGTTGTTCTGGACGTCCAGCTCGATCACCGGCGGCGGCTCGGGCAGCCGCTTGGCGATGCGCTCGACCAGGCTGAGGCGGCCGAAACCGGTCAGCACGACCTGGGCGCCCTCCTCCTGGGCCAGCTTCGCGACGTTGAAGGCGATCGACGAGTCGGTCAGGACGCCGGTGACCAGCAGTCGCTTCCCGTCCAGCAAACCCATGTCCAGCTCCAGTCTGTCGTTCGCTCAGTGGCCCATGCCGAGGCCACCGTCGACGGGGATGACCGCCCCGGTGATGTACGAGGCGTCGTCGCTCGCCAGGAATCTGACGACCCGCGCGATCTCCTCCGCCTGCGCCTGCCGCCCGAGCGGGATGCTCTTGCGGATCTGCTCCTGCTGCGCCTCGTCGAGCACCGCGGTCATGTCGGTCTCCACGAATCCCGGCGCGACCACGTTGACTGTGATGCCGCGCGAGCCGAGCTCGCGGGCCAGCGACCGGCCGAAGCCGACCAGCCCGGCCTTGGAGGCGGCGTAGTTGGTCTGGCCGGCGGAGCCCGACAGGCCGACGACGGAGGAGATCAGGATGATGCGCCCGCGCCGCATCCGCAGCATGGGCCGCACGGCCCGCTTGGCGACGCGGTAGGCGCCGGTCAGGTTCGTGTCGATGACGTCGGTGAAGGTCTCCTCCTTCATCATCGGCAGCAGCGTGTCCTTGGTGATCCCCGCGTTGGCGACGACCACCTCGACCGGGCCGTGCTCGGCCTCGGCCTTCTCGAAGGCGGCGTCGACGTCGGCGGAGCTCGTCACGTCGCAGCGAACCCCGAACAGCCCCTCCGGGGGCTCGCCGGAACGGTAGGTGACGGCGACGGCGTCCCCCGCGGCGGCGAGCTCGCGGGCGATCGCGAGGCCGATGCCGCGATTTCCGCCGGTGACGAGAACAGAGCGAACCATGCGACCGACCGTATCGGCTACTTGGGGGTAGTCCACTTGTCCGCAGGGCACAAGATCACAGGGTTAGGATCGTGGACATGCGCCAGATCGACCCCGACTTCCTCGCCCTGCCGCTGCGGCGGCTGGCGGACGCGGCCCTGCAGCGCGCCCGTGACCTGGGAGCCGAGCACGCCTCGTTCCGGCTCGAACGCGTGCGCGCCGAGACGCTGCGCCTGTTCGACGCCCGGCTCGAGGGGTCCTCGGACGCCGACGACCTCGGCTTCGCCGTACGGGTGATCAAGGATGGCACGTGGGGCTTCGCGTCCGGGATCGAGCTGACCCCGGAGGCGGCCGCCCGGGCCGCCGAGGAGGCCGTGCGGGTGGCGGCGGTCAGCGCGCCGATCAACCGCGAGCCGGTGGAGCTGGCCCCCGAGCCGGTGTACGACGACGTGACCTGGGTGTCGGCCTACGAGGTCGACCCGTTCGACGTGCCGCTGCCGGACAAGGCGGCGCTGCTCGCGGAGTGGTCGTCCGGCCTGCTGGGCCGGGTCGACCACGTCTCGGCCTCGCTCATGCAGGTCAAGGAGCAGAAGTTCTACGCCGACACGGCGGGCACGGTCACCACGCAGCAGCGCGTGCGGCTGCACCCCGTCCTGACGGCGATGCGGGCCGACGGCGACCGGTTCGACGACATGCGCACGCTGGCCCCGCCGGTCGGCCGGGGGTACGAGTACCTGACCGGCACCGGCTGGGACTTCCCCGCCGAGCTGGCCGAGATCCCCGACCTGCTGGACGAGAAGCTCAAGGCGCCCTCGGTCGAGGCCGGGCCGTACGACCTGGTGGTCGATCCGTCGAACCTGTGGCTGACGATCCACGAGTCGATCGGCCACGCGACCGAGCTCGACCGGGCGCTCGGCTACGAGGCGGCCTACGCCGGCACCTCGTTCGCCACCTTCGACCAGCTCGGCACCCTGCAGTACGGCTCGCCGGTGATGAACGTGACGGGCGACCGCACGGTCGAGCACGGCCTGGCCACCGTCGGCTGGGACGACGAGGGCGTGGCCGGCCAGTCGTTCGACATCGTCCGCGAGGGCACGCTGGTGGGCTACCAGCTGGACCGGCGGATGGCGCTGCTGAAGGGCCTCGGGCGGTCGAACGGCTGCGCGTTCGCCGACTCCCCCGGGCACGTGCCGATCCAGAGGATGGCCAACGTGTCGCTCCAGCCGGCGGCGGACGGCCCCTCCACCGACGAGCTGATCTCCCGGGTCGAGCGCGGGATCTACGTCGTCGGCGACAAGAGCTGGTCGATCGACATGCAGAGATACAACTTCCAGTTCACGGCGCAGAGGTTTTACACGATCGAGAACGGCCGCCTGGCCGGGCAGCTGCGCGACGTGGCCTACCAGGCGACGACCACGGACTTCTGGCGCTCCATGGAGGCCGTCGGCGGCCCGGAGACGTACGTGCTCGGCGGCGCCTTCAACTGCGGCAAGGGCCAGCCGGGCCAGGTCGCGCCGGTCAGTCACGGCGCTCCCGCCGCCCTGTTCCGCGGCGTACGGATCCTCAACACCGTCCAGGAGGGTGGCAAGTGAGCGACGGGGTGACCACACCGCAGGAGACGGTGGAGCGGGCGCTCGCGCTGAGCGAGGCGGACGGCTGCGTCGTCATCGTGGACGAGGGCTCGACCGCCAACCTGCGCTTCGCCGGCAACACGCTGACGACCAACGGGGTCGCGCGCTCGTCCCGGCTCACCGTGATCTCCGTCGTGGGCGCCGGGACGGGGGTCGTCTCGCGCTCCGCCGTACGGGCCGACCAGCTCGCGGACGTGGTGGCGGCGGCGGACCGCGCCGCGCGGGAGGCCCGGCCGTCGGAGGACGCCCGGCCTCTGGTGGAGGGCACCGCCGGTGCGGACTGGGAACGCCCGGTGGAGCCGACCTCCATCGACGTCTTCGCCGCGTTCGCGCCCGCGCTCGGCGAGGCGTTCGGCGCCGCCGAGGCCTCCGGCCGCAGGCTGTACGGCTTCGCCGAGCACATCATGACCTCCACGTTCGTCGGCTCGTCCGCGGGCCTGCGGCTGCGCCACGACCAGCCGACCGGGCGGCTCGAACTGAACGCCAAGTCGGCGGACATGACGCGCTCGGCGTGGACGGGCGTGGCCACCCGCGACTTCTCCGACGTGGACGTGGCCGCCCTGGACGAGACGCTCACGCGGCGGCTCGACTGGGCCAAGCGGCGGATCAGCCTGGAGCCGGGCCGCTACGAGACGCTCCTGCCGCCGACGGCGGTCTCCGACCTGATGATCTACCTGTACTGGTCGGCCGGCGCGCGGGACGCCGCCGACGGCCGTACGGTGTTCTCCCGGCCCGGTGGCGGCACCCGTGTTGGCGAGCGGCTCTCGACGCTGCCGATCTCGCTGCGCAGCGATCCGGCGCGGGCCGGCGTCGAGTGCGCGCCGTTCGTCGTCGCGCACTCCTCCAGCCGGGAGCAGTCGGTCTTCGACAACGGCCTGCCCCTGGCCCGCACCGAGTGGATCAGCGACGGCACGCTGGCCAACCTCGTGCAGACCCGGCACTCCGCCGAGCTGACCGGGCTCGCCACCACCCCGCAGATCGACAACCTGATCATGACGGGCCCCGAGGGCGGCCGCTCGCTGGAGGAGATGATCGCCTCGACCGAGCGGGGCCTGCTGCTGACCTGCCTGTGGTACATCCGCGAGGTCGACCCGCAGTCGCTGCTCCTGACCGGGCTGACCAGGGACGGCGTCTACCTCGTCGAGAACGGCGAGGTCGTGGGCGAGGTCAACAACTTCCGGTTCAACGAGTCGCCGGTCGACCTGCTCGGCCGCCTCACCGAGGTCGGCGCGAGCGAGCAGACGCTGCCGCGCGAGTGGAACGACTGGTTCACCCGCGCCGTCATGCCGCCGGTCCGGGTGCCCGACTTCAACATGTCGACGGTCAGCCAGGCCAGTTAGCACGGTGACTGGAAACGGTCACCACGCGCGGTCCACAGAGCCGGTTGAATGTGCCCGTCTCTTCCGTGCGCTCAGCGGCAGAACATGGCAGTCGACCTTGAGCGTCCGATCGCGGATTCAGTGGCCGGATTCAGGCAGGATCGCGTTCGCGTCGATTCCCGTCGTGGAGCGATGACGAGCTTGCCTTCATCCGCGGCTGAACCGTTCGCCGAAGCGGGCGGTGAACAGGTCGGCGCCCTTGCGTTGAGAGACCGTTTCGGTCGTCGCCGGCGCGACGCCGCCGGGCACCGGCAGCTGGCCGACACCTCGACGCGGGCCGAGCGGAAGCAGGATCCTCTGGTGCGGCGTCGGCGTGTGGACGGCTTTCGGCCGCTCGCCGGCGAGCTGGGCTCTGAGGTTCTCGGCCACTACCTGCGCCTGCACCTGGGCGTACGACGCCATCTTGGGGTCGGGGAGGTCGGCGATGTCGCCGAGGGCGTAGACGTGGTCGTATCCCTGGACGGTGAGCCGGTCGGTGACCGGCACCGTCGCTCGCGCGGTCAGCGGCGTGAGTTCGCCGTCGGTCAGGTAGTCGCTGGTGATCCGCACCCCGAACGCCTGGAACCAGATGTCCGCGCTGATCTCGTTGCCGGCGTCGGTGGTGGCGGTGAAACGCCCGGCCCGGCCGGCCTCGGTCGGGGGCGGCGCGGTCAGGGTGGCGCCCAGCAGCACGGTGATGCCGAGCTCGCCGAGCTGGCGGTGCAGCTCGGCGCGTACTTCGGGAAGGAAGCCGGGCAGGAGGCTTTCGGCCTTGCTGACGATGGTCACGTCCTTGTCCGGCCAGACCTCTTTGATCTCCCCCGCCAGTTCCAGCCCGACCGGGCCGGAGCCGAGGATCAGGACACGGCCGGCGCCGGACAGCTCCTTGTGTGACTCTCGGAGATCGTCGAGCGCCTGGGCGATGGTCGTGGCGGATGGCTTCGGCTTGGCGGGAAAGGGGTAGCCGGAGCCGGTCGCGAGAACCAGATAGTCGGCCTCGACCCGGTCGCCCGACGCGAGCGTCACCCCGGCCGGATCCACCGAGGTGGCCCGGTCACGGATCACCCGGCCTCGCTCGAGCAGAGTGTCGAACGGGAAGAAGATGTTGGCCGCCCAGTCGGGTTGGGTCAGCGCCCGCAGCGACCCCGCCGCGTTGACAAATGCTTCCCGTGGGTCGATGAGGACGACGTCCCCGGCGAGATCCAGCGCCTTGGCGACCAGGGAGCCGCCGTATCCGCCGCCGACCACCGCAACCGTACGCGTCATTGCTGCACGCCCCCACAAATAGAAAGTTCGGTCACCGAACAATATTAGTTCGGTGACCGAACTTCAAGGGCGGCGCTCAGATCTCCATGAAGATCATCGAGACCTTGTTGTCGTCGGCGACGCGGCCGAGCAGAGCCGCGAGCGTCGTGCGCTCGTCCTCCGTCAACGAGACCGCCAGCTGCTCGATCCGCCGGGACCCGTCAGCGTAGAACTTGTCGGCGACCTCCCGGCCGTGCGACGTCAGCGCGACCGACACCGCCCGCGAGTCGCCGGGGTCGACCTCGCGCCGCACCAGACCGTTACGCTCGGCGTAGTTGACCATGCCGCTGACCGTCGACTTGGCGAGGCCCATCACGGTGCCGAGCTCACCCATACCGCACGGCCCCGGCCGTAGAACACACAGGAACTGTCCCTGCTGGGGCGAGAAACCGAACTCCCGGCTGGCCTCCGTATAGGCCGCATTCACCAGAAACGCAACCCGCGCCAGAGCGGTCGTGAGCCCCAGCCGGCCCTCTCTTCTACCCACGTGACCAGCTTACGGCCCACCACGCTCCGCAAAGATTCTCAACCGGCCGCGTGCGCGCAGGAACCAGTCGAGCAGAAACACCGCGATCCGGTCGTTCATCAGCCCGAACGGCGCGGCGACCGTGACGAGCCGGTCGGCGCCCGGGGTGCCTTGGTTTCCGGCAGCGCGGTGTCCTCGGTGGCGAACCACAGGTAGACCGCCGCCAAGGCGCCGGCGAACCTGCTGTTCACCGTGGAACTGCAGCGCCGCCTCACCGAGGCCGGTTCGCCGGTGCTCGCGACGGCCGCGCACCCCGGCATGGCGGCCACACCCTCGTCGGGCACCTCGAGAACGAGGGGCGCCGGTCACCCTCGGTGAGCTCCAGTGCCGGCCGAGCGCTCCCCGGGCCGCCCGGACGCGAGCTACCGCTTCAACCGGCTCTGCGGACCACGCAGGTGACCGTCTCCAGTGACCAGGTCTTACCCGGCGTCCTCAAGGCGGAAGCCCACTTTCATGCCGACCTGGAAGTGGGCCACCTCGCCGTCCACGATGTGGCCGCGCACCTCGGTCACCTCGAACCAGTCCAGGTGCCGCAGCGTCTGGGCGGCCCGCCTGACGCCGTTGCGGATGGCCTGGTCGACGCTCTCGGCCGAGGTGCCCACTATCTCGGTCACCCGGTAGGTGCGATCCGACATCACGTCCTCCTGCCTGTGCCTGTCGCGTGATCGTATCCCCGTGCGGGCGTCACCCCCGCCTCCCCCGGGGTCTACCGTGGAAACCGTGAATCCATGGCGCTGGTTGAGAAAAGACCGCCCGGTCGTTCACCAGGTGACGGACGCCCAGCCGTCGCTGTCCGACGACGTGCGCAAGCGGGAGATCAGCTACCTCATCAAGATGGGCATCCGCCTCGTCTGCCTCATTCTGGCCGTGGCGGTGCCGGCTCCCTGGCCCGTCAAGGCCCTGTTCGTCGCGGGGGCGGTTCTTTTGCCGTACCTTGCCGTCATCGGGGCCAATCAGAGAGGTCACGAGCCTCCTCCGCCCCCAGGTTTTACCTCGCCTAACCAAAACGAGATACCACGCCATCGACGCGAGATCGGGTCGTGACAAAGTCTTGACGCAACCCAAGGGTTGGAGGTGTACAGTTTAGCCAAGCGCTCTGGTCCCCCGTCGGAGCGCTGGTGCCGGCGTTCCGGGCCCCCGTCGGAACGCCGATGAAGCGGCGCCGGGTGGTTTGCCCCCGTAACCACCCGGCGCCGCCCTTTTCCGACGACTTTGCACAGGCCTCGACTCAGCACAGGTCTCACGGACCGGCCGTCGCGGTCGTCTCCGGGAGGGGACGGCCCTTCCGCCGAGCGGCCCCCGGCGCCCGCCCTTCCCCTCTACGCGGCGCGCCGGGGCCGTGGAAGCCGGCGTCAGGAGTCGGGGGTGTCAGTGGTCGCACGCGTCTCCGCGGTCGCCTCCGCCCAGTCCTTCGCCATCCGCGACACCCGCTCCACCGCGTCCGGCGGCGCGGTGCCGGCCCCCTGCGCCAGCCCCACCAGGTAGGCGGTCAGCGGGGCGGCCGGCCGCGCCACATTGTGCGCCACATCCCTGGTCAGGTCCAGCAGCGCGGTCCGGTCCACCCGGGCGGGGTCGATGCCCAGCTCGCGGCAGACCAGCGCCGTCCATTCCTCCAGCACGTTCACGCGCACTCCCTTCACCCGCGTTCCCGGGCCCGCTCGCGGGCCGCGCGGAGATCGTCGACAGTGTCGCAATCGAACCACGGCGGGGTCTCGCCGGGCGCCACCGGAGGGCGCACGGGCGCCGGCTCCAGCGGGCCGAGCAGCCCGCGCAGCGACCGGCCCCGGTACGCGCCGAGCGCGGACCGCAGCGCCGCCGTCCGCCACGCACCGGTCAGCCACTGCTCGCGGCCCTCGTCGTCCACGAGCACCGCGCCCGCGCCGCCCTCCGGCACGGCCGCCAGGAGCGCCGCGACGTGGCCGGCGACGACGAACGGCAGGTCGGCGGCGAGCAGGACGACCAGTGGGAGCGTCACCTCGGCGAGCCCCGCGCGCAGCGCCGGCACCGGTCCGCCGCCCGGCGGGTCCTCGCGGGTGAACAGCACGCCCGGCATGTCCCTGGGCGGGCCCACCACGACCACGGCGTGTGCGTCGCGGACCGCCGCCGCCACACGCTCGACGAGGGGCAGCCCGCCGACGAGCGCGCCCGGCTTGTCCGCGCCACCGAGCCGCTCGGCCCGGCCCCCCGCCAGGATCACGGCGTCGTACGGCGGCACGCCGGCCGCCTCACCGGCACCGGTTCCAGGACGGGGACGCACGGGTGCTCCCTGGACTCTCTCGCGGGCTCTCTCGGGCTCTCTCTGGGCTCCGTCAGCCGCCGATGGCCGACATCGGGCGGGCCGGCTGGAGGAACGCGGGGTCGTCGATGCCGTGCCCGGCCCTCTTCCCCCGCACCGCCGCGACCCACCGCGCCGCCAGCTCCTCGTCCGAGGCGCCCGCGCGCAACGCCGTACGCAGGTCGGACTCCTCGGTGGCGAACAGGCAGTTGCGGACCTGGCCGTCGGCGGTGATGCGGACGCGGTCGCAGGCGCCGCAGAACGGCCGGGTGACCGAGCCGATCACGCCCACCCGGTGCGGGCCGCCGTCCACCAGGAACAGCTCGGCCGGGGCGCTGCCCCGCTCGCGCGGGTCGTCCTCGGTGAGGTCGAAGGAGTCCTTCAGCAGCCCGAGGATCTCGTCAGCCGTGATCATGTCGTCGCGGCGCCAGCCGTGCTGGGCGTCGAGCGGCATCTGCTCGATGAAGCGCAGCTCGTACCCCTGGTCGAGGCAGTAGCGCAGCAGCGGCGCGGCCTCGTGCTCGTTGACGCCGCGCATCAGCACGGCGTTGACCTTGACCGGCGTGAGCCCCGCCGCCGTCGCCGCGGCGAGCCCGTCCAGCACGTCGCGCAGCCGGTCGCGGTGCGCGAGCCGGGCGAACACGTCGCGGTCGAGCGTGTCCAGCGAGACGTTGACGCGGTCGAGGCCGGCCCGCGCGAGCGGCTCCGCGAGGCGGGCCAGGCCGATGCCGTTGGTCGTCAGCGACACCTGGGGGCGCGGGCGCAGCGCGGCGGTCGCGGCGACGATCTCGGCGAGCTCGCGCCGCAGCAGCGGCTCGCCACCGGTGAAGCGGACCTCCCGGATGCCGAGCCGCTCCACGCCGATCGTCACCAGGCGGATGATCTCCTCGCCGGTGAGCAGGTCGGGCTTGGGCAGCCAGTCGAGGCCCTCGGGCGGCATGCAGTACGCGCACCGCAGGTTGCACCGGTCGGTCAGCGACACCCTCAGATCGGTCGCGACCCGGCCGAACGAGTCAACCAGCACGAGAGGACCTCCAACCCCAGAGAGCCTCAAGCCTAAGCCCTGCCGTCACGATGGCGGCAACCTCGGTCTCCCCGCCGTGATTCCCGCACCCCGGGACGGAAGGGGGGGCCGTCCGCGGGGCGGGTTCGCGGCGGCGCGCCTCCTCGGCCGTTTCGCCGCCCCGGCCGCGACCGGCCGGCGGACCCCCTCCTCCGGCTGCGAACGAACCCCCGGCTGCGACCGGACCTCGGGCGGCGCGTCCGTCTCCGCGTGAGATCAGCGGTCGCGGCGGCGCTCGACGCGCTTGCGGCGGGCCACCTCGCGCCGGTGCTCGGCCAGCGCGCGCTCGCGTTCGCGCCGGTTCACACGCGCCTCGCTCCTGGTGCTCTCCAGTTCGAGCCGCAGCGCCTCCTGCGCCGCCGTGCCGCGCCGCTCGACCCGGGCCGCCGCGCGGGCGGCCAGCTTGGCGGCCCGCTTGGGATTGACCCGCCGCTCCCCCCGCTCCCCCACCCGTACGGCGGGGGCCGCCTCGGCGCGTTCGAGCAGGGCGACCCCATGCCGCATGAGGAACTCGTACAGCTCGGGGTCGGTGGGTTCCGAGCCGAGGACGAACCGGGTCGCGCGAAGCTCGCCGTCCTCGACGATCTCCAGGACGCCCACCCAGAACGGGCTCTCGAAGTAGACGGACAGGGAAACCACGATGCCTCCACAGGTATGCCGACTGGCGGCTTGGCGAAGCCGCTTTCCGGCACACCGGACATCCTCCGAGGCTCCCCGAGGGGACACGAGAGGCGGATACGAGACCGCCGGCACCGGTTCGGATCGACCGGGGGCCGGCGGGTGCCCGGGCTACCGACCGGGACCGCGTTTTCGTGTGCGCAGCCCAGCTTAACGGCCACGTCCCCGCCACGGCCATCGCCTTTCCCGGGCGCCGAATGGAGCCGGGGAAGCCTGGGGAAGCCTGGGGAAGACTGATGGGCATGGAGCCGATCTCTCTCGACGCGCGGGCCAGGGAACTACTCGAACGCGCCGCCGCCGCTTCCGGCGGGCGCGCGGCCGACACCGTGCACGGCGGCCACGAGCAGGCGCTGCGCCAGACGCTGCTCGCGCTCACCGCCGGCACCGGCCTCGCCGAGCACGAGAGCCCGGGTGAGGCGACCCTGCTGGTGCTGCACGGTCATGTACGGCTGAGCAGCGGCGACGCCTTCTGGGAGGGACGGTCCGGCGATCTGCTGGCCATCCCCGACGCACGGCACGCGCTCGACGCCGTCGAGGACAGCGCGGTCCTGCTCACGGTCGTCAAACGCCCCTGACCTCGCCCGGCAAGCGATCTCACCGGCTCCCCGCGCCAGTCGCCGGCCTCTGACGGCTCGCCTCTCCGGCCGCGGGCGGCCCCCTGCGCCTTCTCACACCGCCTGGAGGACCCAGCCGAGAGCGAGCAGCGACAGGACCTTCACGACCTCCAGCGCCACGTAGTACAGGTGCGCCCTCGACCTGTGCCGCGCCGGGTCCTCCCCTGCCAGGACGCGGTCCGACCTGCGGTTGAGCGACGGCCGTACGACGGCGAGCTGGGTCACCAGGACGATCGAGGCGACCGCCGTGAGCACCGCCACCGCCACGCCGGGCGCTCCGGTCGCGACCGCCGCGATCACGACGACCGCCAGCACGACCTCGGCGGCGTTGAGGGCGCGGAAGACGAGACGGCCGATGCCGAGCCCGATCGGGATCGTCACCCCCGGCGCGCGGAACTTCAGGGGCGCCTCCATGAAGGAGATCGCCAGCACCATCCCGAGCCAGACGAATACGGCGGCGGCCGCTATGGAGTTCATCGTCTCCGCGCCTCCCCGGTCCATGCGCGTTCTGACACGCCGGGCGGCCCCGGCGGGCGCCGCCATTGTCCCGCCTCCGCGGTCCGGCCCCCGGCCCGGGTCCCGGGCTCCGCTCCGGCCGCCGCCGCCGCCGTGCCTGTCTGTCACAAGTGGGCCGCAAGAGCGTCGAGACAGTCTCAAGGGCGTGAATCACGACACGGAGGGCCGCGTCCGGATCGGCCCGTGGTTGATCGCCTGGCATCCGGCGTGGTGGGCCTCCCTGCTGTGCCTGGTGGCGGCGGTGCTGCTGTTCGTCTTCGTCGAACCCGCCGACTGCTACGGCCCGCCGTGCGCGTCCGACAGCTCCAACTACGACCGGGCGGCCAGGGTCTTCACCGCCGTGGCGCTGGCGGCCTACTTCTGGGCGTACGGGCAGTGGCGCAGGCTCGGGCGGCACGAGAGGAGCGCGTCCGACGCCGAACGTGTGCTGGTCGTGCTCTTCGGCCTGATCCTGGCGATGGCGCTGTGGCCGCTGTATCCGCCCACGTCCCGCTGCGGCCCGCCCGCCGCCGCCCTGACCCCCTGGTACGGCGACCGGAACGGCCGGCTCCCCGACGCCTGTGCGGAATCTCTCGACCAGCGCCAGACCCAGCTCATCCTGCTCGGCCTGCTGGCGATCCCGCCGGCGGTCGCGGCCGCCAGAGACGCGGGCGGGAGATAGGGACGCGCTACGGGGCCTCGGCCCCGGCGGGGCCTATCGCCAGCCGGTCCGCTGCCGCAGCCAGGCGAGCGCCGCCCGGCCCTGCGCGAGCTGGAACGCGCGGAGCGTGGGCAGGCCCGGCGGCGGCGGGAGGCTTCCCCGCTGCAGGAAGAAGCCGGTCACGGCGGCCAGGACCGCGGTGACCGCGTCGCCGTCCGCCTTCGCCGCGACCGGGTGGCCGTCGAAGACCTCCGCCGGCGGCGGACCGCCCTGCATGGCCACGCTCGGGAGCATCCCGAGCAGGTCGAACCAGGGGGTGGTCAGGCACGCCCAGGGCCAGTCCACCACGTACACGCGTCCGTCCGCGGTGAGCAGCAGGTTGTCGGCCCGGAGGTCGGCGTGGGCCAGCGTGTCGCCCTCCGCCGCCCGATCCCAGGCCGCCTCCAGCTCCGCCAGCCGGTCCAGGTGCCGCCGGGCCCACGCGGCGTCAGATCCGTCCACACCGAGTCCGTCCACACCGAGTCCGTCCACACCGGGGCCGTCCACACCGGGGCCGTCCGGGCCGGCGGCCAGCCGCCGCCATCCCCGGTACTCCTCCGCGAACCGCTCGGCGGCCGGCGGCACGGCCACGGGCGCGGGAGTGAGCGACTCGGCCAGCTCGGCCATCGCGTCGAGCACGAGGTCCAGTTCGGCCGGATCCCAGGGCTGGGCCGGCGACCGTCCCTCGACGTCCTCGAAGAGCAGGACCACCCAGCCGTCCTCGTCGAAGGACGCGAGCAGCCGGGGCGCGGGCGCCGTGGCCGGCAGCGCGGCGGCCACCCGGGCCTCCGAGCGGTGGATGCCGGGGCTGAGCGGGTTCGGCTCGGGCCCGACCGCCTTGACGAAGGCCCGGCCGCCGCCCGCGAGCCGCAGGCGGGCCGCCACGCCCGGCGAGAAGCCGCCGGGCTGGGTGACGGCCCCGGTCACGCGGTCTCCGAGGTGCCGCTCGACGGCCAGCCGCAGGTGCGCGGGCACCGCGGTCCACGGCAGCCGTACGCCGCGGGCGGGTGGGGGCGGGCCGTCCTCGCCGCCACGGCGATGCCGCTCCTCCTCCTCGTCCTGACCACCGGGGTCGCGGGAATCGTGGCTCATTTCGGCATGATGGACGGCGGGCGGGTAGGGCGGCAAACGAGTTTCCGCGCGATATTCGGTTGGGATTCCCGCCCGGCGCCCGGCACAGTGGATCTCGACCGAGGAGGGGATCCAACCATGCCGAAGCACATCGCCCCGAAGGTGCTGTCCTGGGCGAGCGAGATCGACGACGGGACGATCGTCCAGGCCGCCCGGGCGGCGCGCCTGCCGTTCGTGCCCGGTCACGTCGCGCTCATGCCGGACGCGCACGTGGGCATCGGCGCGACGGTCGGCTCCGTGATCCCCACGGAGGGCGCGATCATCCCGTCCGCCGTCGGCGTGGACATCGGGTGCGGCATGGTCGCGACCGAGACCACGCTCACGGCCGCCGACCTGCCCGACTCGCTCGACCCGCTGATGCGGCTGGTGGAGCGGCGCATCCCGGCGGGCGTGGGCAAGGGGCACGACGACCGCGCGGTGGACCGCGCGCTCGGCGAGCTGGGCCGGCCGCACACCGGCCTGACGCCCAAGCAGGAGAACACGGTGGCATGCCAGTTCGGGACGCTCGGCTCGGGCAACCACTTCGTGGAGGTCTGCCTCGACGAGCGCGACCGGGTCTGGACGGTGCTGCACTCGGGCTCGCGCGGGATCGGCAACCAGCTCGCCACCGCGCACATCAACGGCGCGAAGCGGCTCATGCGGCGCCTGGAGATCGGCTTGGAGGACTACGACCTCGCCTACTTCACCCAGGGCACCCCGGAGTTCACCGCGTACATCGAGGACATGCTGTGGGCGCAGCGCTACGCCATGGCGTCGCGGGCGCGGATGGACAGGGTGCTGAGCGAGGCGCTGTTCCGCGTCGTCGGCGCCGGTACGCGGGTACGGACGATCAATTGCCACCACAATTTCACCCAGATGGAGACCCATCAGGGCCAGCAGCTGTGGATCACCCGCAAGGGCGCGATCAAGGCGGACACCGGGGACGAGGGCGTGATCCCGGGCTCGATGGGCACCCGGTCCTACATTGTGCGCGGACGGGGCAACCCGCTGTCGTACAACTCCTGCTCGCACGGTGCGGGGCGCAGGATGTCGAGGAGCCGGGCCAAGCGTGAGCTGTCGCCGGCCTCGCTCAGGGAGGCGATGCGCGGCCGGACCTGGAACGCCGACCGGGCCGCCGCCCTGGTCGACGAGCACCCCGAGGCGTACAAGCCGATCGACCAGGTGATGGCGGACCAGAAGGACCTCGTGGAGGTCCGGCACACGCTGCGCCAGGTCTTCAACTACAAAGGATGAACGGAGGGGCGCCGCCGTTCCGCCCCCACAGGCTCGCGGGTCACGGCCGCGCCGGCCGGACGCAGGACGAAGCCGCTCGCCACCCGGGCCGGGATCCGGTACGGCGAGACGCCGAGGTCCTGCTCCGGCACGGTGTAGTCCAGCCGGGCCAGCCGCGGCGCGAGGGCCTCCAGCAGGCCCACGACGACGGGCTCGCCCGGGCACCGGTGGCCGGCCGCCGGGTCGCCCCCGCCCTGCGGGATCAGGTCGTACCGGCCGATCTCGCGCCCGATGAAGCGTCGCGGGTCGAACGCGCACGGGTTCGGCCAGAGCGCCGGGTCGTGGTTCTGGCCCCAGATGTCGAGCAGCACGAGCCAGTCGGCCAGGATCTGCTCGCCCTTCCAGGTAAGGTCCGTGACGGCCTTGCCCGCCACGAACGGCGCGAAGGGGTAGAAGCGCCGCACCTCGTGCGCGAACGCCTCGGCGTACGTGCCGTCGGCGTCCTCGGCCAGGCGGACGCGGTTGACCGGCCAGCAGTGCAGCGCGTGCGCGGCGAACGCGAGGAACCAGCTCACGGCGACGGTGGGGCGCACCAGGTTGAGCAGTTCGACCGCCGCGATCCGGGGCGCGAGCGGCTCTCCGTCGGGCTCCGTGTGGCGGGCGGCCACGGCGAGCGCCGAGGTGTCCGGCACCCGCAGGGCCCCGCGCCGCACGTCCTCGACCAGTCCCGCCAGCCACGCCTCGCGCCGCCTGCGGGCGCCGCGGGCCCGCCAGTGCCGCGGGCCCGGTGACCCGAAGCCGTCGACCAGCGCGACGAGGTCCGCGGCGAGAGGTTCGGCCTCCTCCTCGGCGAGCGGGATGCCCGCCCACCGGCACGCCCCCCGGGTGATGACGCGGGCGGCCTCGTCGAGGAGCACGACCTCTCCCCTGTCCGGCCAGGTCGCCACCGCCGCGTCCCACGCCGCGGTGGTCTCGCCCACCAGGGCGGCGACGCTCCGCGGCGTCATCAGCGACATGAACATGTCCTTGCGCGCCCGGTGCGCGGCCTGGTCGAGCGTGTGCACCGCGCCGTGGCCGAACAGCGTGCTCTTGATCGGCTCGGGCAGCGCGGGAGCCCGCTGGACGTGGTTGTCGTCGTAGAAGAAGCGGACGGCGTCCGGCCCGCGCAGCACGACGGCGCGCCGGCCCATCAGCCGGGTGTGGACCATCTCCCCCTGGGTCTCCCGCCAGCGGGCCAGCAGCCAGGCGTAGCCCTCGAACAGCAGGAGCAGCGTGGTGTCGAGCAGCGGCATACCGTGCTGCCTGCCCCGAATCACCCCCCGAAAACGGCCGACCCCGCCGGCCCGGGCGCCGGGCCCGCACGCCGTCCGCGGGGCATGTCTCGACACGACCAGGATTCTAGCGCCGCTAGCGTTGTTGCCGCCGCTCTGTTATCTTCGCTCTTGTTCCTAGCGTTGCTAGCAAGGAGATGTGGCGTGACCACCACCGCATACGCACTGGCGATCGTGCTCGACCTGCTCGTCCTGTTCATCGGAGCCCGCTTCCTGCTCCAGCCCCGCGCTGCCGCGGCGGGGTACGGCGTGCCCGCCGTCCCGAACGGCGACGCGGCCTATCTCACGATCAAGGGACTGCGGGACGCCACCTTCGGCGTCCTCGGCCTGGCCCTGCTGGCGGGCGCCGGCGCCCGCGCGGAAGCCTGGTTCATGCTCGTCGTGGCGCTGGCGCCGCTCGGCGACACCGTGATCGTGCTACGGCACGGCGGCACGAAAGCCGTCGCGTTCGGCATTCACTTCGCCACCGCGGTCGTCGTCCTCATCAGCGCCGCCCTGCTCTTCGCCGTGTGAGAACCGTGGGAGAACCGACCGCGGTGGGATCCGGCCCGTACGGCGGTCAGCCGCGGAGGCAGGTGCCGCCGTTCAGCGTGAAGCCGGTGGGCTCGGGGTTGGCGCCCGCGAGGGAACCGTTGAAGCCGATCTGCAGGGACGCCCCGCTCTGGATCACCGAGTTCCACGGCATGGCCGCGGCGGTGACGTCCTTGCCGGACTGGGACCAGGTGGCCGACCAGCCGTTGACGACCTTCTGTCCCGCGTCGGGGAGGACGAAGCGCAGCGTCCAGCCGTTCATCGCCGTCTGACCGAGGTTGGTGATCGTGACGGTGGACGTGAAGCCGCCGGACCACGACCACGAGGTGTACTCGACCCTGCAGCCGACCGGGCGCGGCGAGTGCGTGGGGTAGTCGACCGGCACCGTGGCCGTCACCAGGTCGGACGGCAGGCTGAGGTTTCCCGCGGCGTCCTTGGCCACGACGAAGTAGACATACGACTGACCGGCGGTGAAGTAGACGTACTCCTGACCGGGGGTGGAGTTGAAGCCGCTCTCGGTGAAGGACCGGGCCGTGCTGGGCAGATCCCTGCCCGCCCGCGTCCAGCCGGTGTCGGTGCGCCGGTAGACGTCGTAGCCGGTGACCTCGACGTCGTCGGTGGACGGCGTCCAGCAGAACGACGTGCCGTTGAAGTCGGGCAGGCAGTCGGCCTGCATCCCGGTCGGCCTGGTCGGCGGCGTCGTGTCACCCGTGGGAGGGGTCGGCGTCACGTTCACGCCGGAAATCGCCGGGGTGCTGAACGGCGCGGAGGGCGGGCTGGTGTTCCCGGCGGCGTCCTTGGCGACGACGTAGAACGTGTAGGTCCGGCCGTGGACCAGCCCGGTGACGACGGCCGTCGTCCGGGAGGTGGAGGCCACGGGCGAGAAGCCGTCTTCTCCGAGGAGCATCACCGTGTATTCGGTGACCCCGACGTCGTCGGCGGACGCCGTCCAGCACAGCCCGACGACACCCTGGAAGCTTCCGCTCGGGGGCGGGGGCGGCGGGCACGCCCGCAGGCCGCCGGGGGCCGTCGGCGCCTTCACATCCGCCCCCGGTGACGGCGACGGCGACGGCGAGACGGTCCGCATCGCGTGGACGGCGTGTAATCCGGCCGCGCCGCCCGCGAGCACGGGCGGCGCTGCGATGTTGGCCGCCAGCAGCGCGGCGGCGACGGTGCCCGCCGCGGTCCACGCGGCCGGCCACGGCAGTCTGGACAAGACCCACCCCTCCGGGACGACGATCCCCCGACGGCATCGCCCGGATCATCCGTCGCCGGGCCGTGCCCGTCAAAGGCCACTCGCGTCCACGCCCGTCGTCCCTCAGGGACCGTGAAATTTTCAGACGGGCCGCGGCCGCCGTCACGCGGTGAACGAACCGGCCGCGGCGGGATCCGGCCCGTACGGCGGTCAGCCGCGGATGCAGGTGCCGCCGTTCAGTGTGAAGCCGGTGGGCTCGGGGTTGGCGCCCGTGGAGGTGCCGGTGAACCCGATCTGCAGGGACGCGCCGGGCTGGATCACCGCGTTCCACGACGTGTTCGCGGCGGTGACGTCCTTGCCGGACTGGGACCAGGTGGCCGACCAGCCGCTGGTCGTCTTCTGTCCCGCGTCGGGGAGGACGAAGCGCAGCGTCCAGCCGTTCGTCGCCGTCTGGCCCAGGTTGGTGATCGTCACGGTGGCCGTGAAGCCGCCGCCCCAGGGCCACCAGTCGTACTTGATCTTGCAGCTGACCGGGGGCGGCGAGTACGTCGGGAAGCCCGCCGACGCCACGGTCGTCACCAGATCGGACGGCAGGCTGAGGTTGCCCGCGGCGTCCCTGGCCACGACGAAGTAGACGTACGTCTGGCCGGTGACGAGGTTGCCCTCCGTGAAGTGCCGGGCGGTGGCGGAGGCCGTGCCCGCCCGCGTCCAGCCGGTGTCGGTGCGCCGGTAGACGTCGTAGCCCGTGACGCCGACATCGTCGGTGGACGGCGTCCAGCAGAAGGACGTGCCGCGGAAGTCCGGCAGGCAGTTGGCCTGCATCCCGGCCGGCCTGGTCGGCGGGGTCGTGTCGCCCGTGCCGGGGCTCGGCGAGACCGACATGCCGGTGACCGCCGTGGTGCTGAACGGCGCGGTGGGCGGGCTGGTGTTGCCGTCGGCGTCCTTGGCCACGATGGAGAAGGTGTAGGTGCGGCCGATGGTCAGGCCGGTGATCACGGTAATCGTGGACGTGGTCGAGGTCGCCTTGACGAAGCCGTCCGGGGTGAGGCGGTAGACCTCGTAGCCGGTGACGCCGACGTCGTCGGTGGACGCCGTCCAGCACAGGCCGACCACCCCCTGCGGCGTGCCGCCCGTCGGCAGGGGCGGCGGGCAGGGCCGCACCTCGCCCGGCGTCGTGGGCGTACCGGCGGGACCGGTCCCGGTCGGCTGCGGCGACGGTTCGCCCGCGGAGGCGGAAGCGGCGTACGCCGTCGTCACACTCGTCGCGAGGACGGGCGGCGCTGCGATGTTGGCCGCCAGCAGCGCGGCGGCGACGGCGCCCGCCGCGGTCCACGCGGCCGGCCACGACAGTCTGGACAAGACCCACCCCTTTGGCACGACCCGCCGACGGCATCGCCCGGATCATCCGTCGCCGGGACGGGCACGTCAAAGGCCGCTCGCGTCCGGGCCGGTCATTCCGTAAGGAACATGAAATTTTCAGCGGAGCGGGCCGTTGTTACCGTCACGGGGATGAAGATCGTGGTCACCGGCGCGGCCGGTTTCATCGGGAGCCGCGTCGCCGGGCTGCTGCGGGACGCCGGGCACGAGGTGCGGGGATTCGACCTGCGCGGCGGCGAGGACGTCACGGCCGGTGACGTGCGGGACGAGGACGCCGTCGGCCGCGCCCTCGACGGCGCCGACGCCGTCGTGCACCAGGCGGCCAAGGTCGGCCTCGGCGTCGACGTGTCCGACCTGCCGGACTACGTGTCGGTCAACGCCCTCGGGACCGCCGTGCTGCTCGCCGCGATGGCGCGGCACGGGGTCGCCCGGCTGGTGCTGGCGTCGTCGATGGTGATCTACGGCGAGGGCGTCTACGACTGCGCGGAGCACGGCCGCCTGCGCCCCGGCCCCCGGGACGAGGAGGACCTGGCCGCGGGGCGGTTCGAGCCGGCGTGCCCGCGCTGCGGGCGGGCGCTGACGCCGGGGACCGTGGACGAGGACGTCCCGGCCGATCCCCGCAACGCGTACGCCACGAGCAAGCTCGCCCAGGAGCACCTGGCGGCCGGCTGGGCCCGCGAGACCGGCGGCGCGGCGGTCGCCCTGCGCTACCACAACGTGTACGGCCCCGGCATGCCGCGCGACACCCCCTACTCGGGGGTGGCCGCGATCTTCCGGTCCGCGCTGGAGGCCGGACGGCCGCCGCTGGTGTTCGAGGACGGCGGCCAGCGCAGGGACTTCGTCCACGTCGCGGACGTCGCGGCGGCCAACCTCGCCGCGCTCGACGCGCTGGAGTCCGCCCCGCCCGGGCGGCTTCGCGCGTACAACGTGGCCAGCGGCGAGCCCCGCACGATCGGCGACCTGGCGGACGCGCTGAGCGCGGCGCGGGGCGGGCCGGCCCCCGAGGTCACCGGCCGCTACCGGCTCGGCGACGTGCGGCACATCGTGGCCTCCCCCGACCGCGCCGCCGCCGACCTCGGCTTCCGGGCCCGGGTCCGGTTCGCCGACGGCATGCGGGAGTTCGCCCACGCCCCGCTGGCCGGCTGACGTACGACTCGATCCCGGCTCGCTCACCAGGGCGACCGGACGAAGCCCTGCAGCAGCAGGCCCGCCATCGCCTGCGCGGCGAGCAGGCGGCGGTCTCCCGCACACCCTGCTCCCATACACCCGGCTCCCGTACGCCCCGCCACCGCGACGACCCACAGGGCGTACGGCAGCCAGATCCGCTCCACCTCACCCCGGGTGACGCCGCTGACGTCGAGGGCGAGCACCGCGGCCAGCGCCGCCACGGGCAGGATCCGCTCCCCGGCCCGCCCCGGCGCCACCAGCCCCACGGCGGCGGCCGGGCCGGTCACCAGGGCGAGCACGGCCAGGTCGGCGACCAGGAAGTACAGGTACGGCCGGGCCGCGCCGGGATCGGCCGCCCACTCGGCGTGGGTGGCGAGCACTCCGGCGGGCCACCAGAACCCCCCGGCGGCGAACAGGGCGCTCACCGCCGCCATCCCGGCCAGACAGGCGGCCACGGTCGTACGCGGCACCCCCGCCGCGACGGCCGCCACGAGGGGGACGAGCAGGTAGGGCACCAGGCCGTAGCTGAGGTAGGGCAGCGCGCCCAGGGCCAGCCCCGCGCCGAGGCCGAGCGCCACCCGGCCCGCCCGGCTCCGCGCGCCGAGCACCAGCAGCGCCGTCCCCCACGCCCCCACGCCCGCGAAGAACGCGTCCATGGTCGTCGCGATCCACACCGCCGCCGGGCACAGGGCGAGGTACGGCAGCGCCCGCCTGGCCGCCTCCTCCCCCGCCACGCGCCACACGGCCAGCCCGATCGCGGCCGTGGCCGAGCACCCGGTCACGACCACGAGGACGGCGGCCCAGAACGGCCCCGGCAGCCCGGCGGCGGCCAGCGCCCACAGCACCAGCACCGGCAGCGGCGGATGGCCGCGCACGTGCGTGGGGTAGGCCGGCAGGGCGCGGGTGAACCCGGCGAGCCAGCCGAGGGGGTCGTCACCCACGGCCCCGAGCCCGGCCAGGTACTCCTGGGGGTGGGTGAACGGCCACGCCAGCCCCTCCCCCGACACGGCCAGCAGGACCGTCCACGCGAGCGACGCGGCGAAGGCCGCCGCCAGCGCCGCGCGCATCGGCAGGTGCGCGGTCAGCCGGGGCAGCGCGGGGACCGCGACCGCGGCGAAGGCCGCCGCCGGAAACAGCGCGAGCGTGGGCAGCCGCGCCAGCGCGTGCAGCGGCGGGAGGTGGTCGATGCGCAGCGCCCCGCGGGCGTGCAGCAGACCGCCCACGGCGAACGCGCCCGCCACCAGCGCCGCCCAGGCCGCCAGCGCCCGCCGCCCCGCGATCCACCGTGCCGTCACGACCGACACCGTAGGCGCGCCGGGGCCGCCCTCCCGCCCCGTGGACGGCCCCGTAGTCACTTCGTAAGAACTGGGCGGCCCCGGCGGCCCTAGCTTCTGCGGCATGCAGATCGATGTGGTGCTTCCCTGCCTCGACGAGGCGGCGGCGCTGCCCTGGGTGCTCGGCCGGATGCCGGACGGCTGCCGCGCCATCGTGGTGGACAACGGGTCCACCGACGGGTCGGCCGAGGTCGCCGCCCGGCACGGCGCGCTGGTGGTGACCGAGCCCAGGCCGGGGTTCGGCGCCGCCTGCCACGCGGGCCTGGAGGCCGCGACCGCGCCCGTCGTGTGCTTCATGGACGCCGACGCCTCCCTCGACCCGCGGCAGGTGCCGTACGTCGCGGAGGAGGTGGTGAGCGGCGCCGCCGACCTGGTGCTGGGCCGCCGCAGGCCCGTCACCGGCTCGGCGTGGCCCGCGCACGCCCGGCTGGGCAACCGGGTGCTCGCCTGGCGGCTGCGCCGCCGCACCGGCGCCCCGCTGCGCGACCTCGGCCCGATGCGCGCGGCCCGCCGTACGGCGCTGCTCGCCCTGGGCCTGCGGGACCGGCGGTTCGGCTACCCGCTGGAGATGGTGCTGCGGGCGAGCGAGGCGGGCTGGCGCATCGGCGAGGTCGAGGTCGACTACCTGCCCCGGGTGGGCCGCTCGAAGGTGACAGGCACCGTACGCGGCACCGTGCGGACCGTCCGCGACATGTGGCGGGCGGCGTGAAGACCAAGGCCGTGACGCAGATCCTCGTCATCGCCAAGGCACCCGTGCCGGGGGCGGTCAAGACCCGGCTCACGCCGCCCTACACCGCGCGGGAGGCCGCCGCGCTCGCGGAGGCGGCGCTGCGCGACACGCTGTCGGCCGTCACCGCCGCCCCCGCCGCGCGCCGGGTGCTGGCCCTGCTGGGCGAGCCGGGGCCCTGGCTGCCCGAGGGGTACGACGTGGTCGCGCAGCGGGGGGACGACCTGGCCGCACGGCTGGCCGCCGCCTTCGCCGACGCGTGGGCGGCCCTTCCCGTCCCGGTCGTGCTGATCGGCATGGACACCCCGCAGGTCACCCCCGCTCTGCTGGCCGAGGCGGGGCGGTCGCTGGACGAGCACGAGGTCGTTGTCGGCCCGGCCGCCGACGGCGGGTTCTGGCTGCTCGGGCAGCGCAGGCCCGACCCCGCCCTGCTCGCCGGGCTGCCGACGTCCCGGCCCGACACCGGGGCGCTGCTGATGGAGCGGATCCGCGCCGCCGGCGTGCGGGCCGCCCTGCTGCCCGAGCTGACCGACGTGGACACCGCCGCCGACGCGCGTGCGGTGGCCGCGCGGATCCCCTCCTCGCGGTTCGCGGCGACGCTGGCGGCCCTCGGCGCGGACGTCGTCGCGTGATCGGCCCCCTCTACGCCGAGTCGCTGGACGGCGCGCGGGTCGAGGCCGAGTCGGCCGACGGCAGGACATGGCCGCTGGAGGCATGGCGCTGGCTGGACGGCGCCGAGGGGGACGAGGCCATGCTCGCCCGCTGCGCCGACCCCACGCTCGACGTGGGCTCGGGGCCGGGGCGGCTGACCGTGGCGCTGACGAGGCGCGGCGTGCGGGCGCTCGGCATCGACGTCACCCCCCGGGCCGTACGGCTCACCCGCCTGGCCGGCGGGCGGGCCCTGTGCCGCGACGTGTTCGGCCACGTGCCCGGCGCCGGCCGCTGGGGCACCGTGCTGCTGGCCGACGGCAACATCGGCATCGGCGGCGACCCCGACGCCCTGCTGCGGCGGGTCCGCGAGCTGCTGCGGCCCGGCGGCGAGGTCGTCGCCGAGCTCGATCCGCCCGGCACCGCGACCCGCACGGAACGGGTCCGGCTACGCCGGGAGGGGACAGTCACCGGGTGGTTCGCCTGGGCGCGGGTCAGCGTGTCCGGCATCGGGCCGCTCGCCGCGCGCACCGGCTTCCGCCCCCTGGAGGTGTGGACCGAGGCCGGGCGCTGGTTCTCGGTCCTGGGCTGAACCGGGAGCGGCTCGCGCGCGGGTCGTCCGATCGTGTCGCCTCCAGAGACCCCGTCACTCCGGAACCCGGCTCCGAGCACCTCGTCGTGCAGCCGCTCGAGGTAGGCGAGCAGCGCGTCGATGGCCGCGTGGCCGTCCCCGGAGGGCCCGTGACCCGGCACGATGGTCACCAGATCGGGCATGACGGTGCCGGCAGGGAACGCCATGTTCCCGAAGGTGTGGTCACCGTGGTAGGTGGTGTTGACCAGGAACCGCAGCGGCCGGTCGGTCAGCTCGGCGACCAGCTCCTGGATCCGTCCGGACACCTCCGGGATGATTCCGGCGTCCACGACGAGGGCGGCGTCGCGGCCGGCGACGAGCCCGTTGTTGTCCTTGGGCGGAATGGTCGCCATCAGCGCGTGGACGCCGTCCGCGAGGGTATGAGGTCTCAGCCGCAGGCCCGTGGGCGAGAGGTTCGGCCCCGCGTATCCGCTCGGCCGCTCGGCCAGCTCGCGTTCCGGAATGTGCGTCGTCGCGTTCATCCCTCGCTCCTCAGCAGGCGGGCGGTGAAGGGGTTGAGCTCGATGGGGCCGTCCTCGCCGATGACGACGGTGCCGCCGAGATTGGTCAGGCGATCGCCGATGACGGCGTTGGGCTCGAAGGCGAAGGTCATCCCGGGCATCAGGGGGAGCTGGCCGCCCATGGTCGGCAGGTCGAACAGCCGGCCGTACCGCGCCGCCTCGGGCAGCCTGCGCAGGCCGGCGCCGAAGCCGCCGACGGGGCCCATCGGGTTGAGCGTGTGGACCAGCGGGTGGACGTTCCAGGCGCCGGCGTCGCGCAGCGGCCCCTGCATGGCCTCCACCAGGTCGCCGAAGGTGGTGCCCGGACGGGCCGCGGCCAGACCGGCTTCGTAGCTGGCGCGGGCCACCTTCGCCCCTGTCTCGATCTCCGGGTGCGGCTCCCCCACGGCGATGGCCACCTGGTGCTGGGTCTCCTTCATCCCGAAGCGGCAGAACACCTCGGCCATGACGACGTCGCCCTCCTCGACGGCGCGCGGCGCCTGCGGCCGGTAGGACCAGGCGGGCGGTCCCCAGGAGACGAAGCCCGGCCCGGACGACAGCAACATGCCCGGGGCGGCCAGGCCACGCCGGAACGCCGCCGCCATGCCGGCCGCGTAGATCTCCGCCTCACTCACCCCCGGCCGGGCGGCCTCCAGCATGGCCTCGGCCATCGCGTCGCCCGTCTCGGCCGAATAGCGGACGACCGCGAGTTCCTCCTCGGACTGCCGCATGATGGCGAGCAGGTAGCTCAAGCCGACGGGTTTGAAGCTGACCTCCGGCAACTCCGCCAGCACCTGGGACCACAGCCCGTACGGCATGATCGGATTGATGTGGAACGGCGGGTAGGGGTCCAGCCCCAGCACCCCGACGGCCGCCGTCTCCAAGCGATGTTCCCGGAGGACCTCCGCCACGCCCGCCGCGTGCCTGGCCACCCGGATGCGCTCCGGGGGGATCCACAGCTCCTCACCCCGCCTGCTCGCCTGGATGTGGTCGGCGACGGGGAGCGTCGACCAGGTCAGCTCGACGGGGTCGGCGTCGCGGCAGAAGACGACGATCGCGCCGGGCCGGTCGTTGGTGAAGTAGGCGTCCGGGGCGAAGGGCGCGAGATCCACGCACTCGTGCTCGCCGTACGCGATGAGCGCCTGCACGCCCTCGGCTTCCATGATGCCGCGGGCGATCGCCCAGCGGCGGTCCCGCTCCGCAAGTGAATAAGTGGGAATGCTCATGCCGCCGAGGCTAGGAACGGACGCGGCCGTGCCGCCTCCGTCATGTGACGGTAGTGGCGGACACCTCGCCCCGGTCCGCTTAGGTCATCACGAACCTGGCGAGCTCGGCGCGCGAGGTGATGCCCAGCTTGGGGAACGCCTTGTACAGGTGGTAGGCGACCGTACGCGGGCTCAGGAAGAGCTGCGTGCCGATCTCCCGGTTCGACGCTCCGCCCGCCGCCAGCCGCACCACGTGGAGCTCCTGCGGCGTGAGCATGGCCAGCGGGTCGCGGCCGTTGTCGCGGGGGGACGGCGAGACGCCGGTGGCACGCAGCTCGGCCGCCGCACGGGCGGACCACGGAGCCGCGCCGAGGCGGACGAACGCCTCCATGGCGGCGTTCAGCCGGGTGCGGGCCTCGGCGCGGCGCTGGTGACGTCGCAGCCATTCGCCGTACAGCAACTCCGTGCGGGCCTGCTCGAAGGGGTGGCCGGCCTCGCGGTGCAGGGCCAGCGCCCGCTCGTACGCCGCCTCGTCGCCGGTCATCAGCGCCTGGCAGCGTTCCAGTACGGCGAGCGCCCACGGCTGCCCGATCGCACGCGCCCACGTGGTGATGCGCTCGAGCGCGTCGCGTGCCCGATCGGGAGCGCCCACCCGGACAGCCGCCTCGACGTAGTCGGGGTAGGCGTAGCGCCAGATGAAGGCGTGCCGGCCGGGCCCGGTCATGCGCTCGTCCATGCGCTCGAGCACCGACGTGTAGCGGGCCGCCCCCAGGTCCAGCATGATGGCGGCGTACGTGGCCCAGGTGGCGCCGGTCATCCACGTCTCGGCCGCACACGCCTGCGCCATCAGCCGGCGGCACTCCTCCTCCGCCCCGGCCACCGCCGCGAGCCAGGCGGAGACGCCGGTGAGGTAGTTGTGCCAGTACGGCTGGTCGATGTCCGCCGCGATCTGCAGGCCTTCGCTCACGCTGGCCCGCGCGGCGCGGTGGTGTCCGTTGAGGATCTGCGCCGCGGCCTGGAGCAGCATGGCCTGCGGGAGACGGCCGACCCGCCCGGCCTGGCGGCATTCGGCGACCAGACCGTTCGCGTCCTCCAGCATCATGCGCTGCCGGCCGTGGACGAAGCCGAGGTAGGTCGCCATGGCGCGCAGCTCGAACGGCAGCGCCGCCTGGTGCCCCAGCCTGGAGTACGGCATGCCGAAGACGGCCGTGTCGTCGCCCTCAAGCAGGTGGACCATGTCCTGGCTGAACTCCTTGATGACGCTCAGAGGGCCCTCGACGAGCGGCGTCAGGTCCGCGATACGGCGGGCCAGGCCGACCTGGTCGGGATGTGGAGTGCTGCTCCAGGTGGAGACGACGGCCAGGCCCAGCATCGGCAGCGCGGCCTCGGGGTCGACCGGGACCAGAGCCTCGACGCCGTCCAGGATCAGCCGGGTCGCCTCCAGCGGTCGGCCCGCCTCGAAGGCCAGCGTGGCCCGCACCCGCGCCAGCTCGGCCGCCACCACGGGGTCCGGCGCCGCCGGAGAGGCCCGGTGGGTGAGCTCCTCGGCGCGCCGCCGCAGGCCGGCGTCCAGGGCCGCCGCCGCGGCGGCGGCCCAGCGGCGCGCCGCGGCCGGCGGATCGATGGAGAGCCGCGCCGCCCGCTCGTACCCCGCCGACGCCGCCGCCTGGCCGCTGCGCCTCGCGGCGCGGATCGCGGCCTCCTCCAGCTCCCCCGCCACCCGTTCGTCGGGCCCGGCGGCCACCGCCGCCAGGTGCCAGGCGCGGCGGTCCTCGTCCGCGGCCCCGGCCAGGGCGTGGTGCGCGGCGACGCGCTGCGCGACGTCCGCCGCCAGCCGCGCCGCCGTACGCACCAGAGGGTGGCGGAAGGCCACGCGCGTGGGGGTGACCCCGACCAGCCCCGCGCGTTCGGCGGGCGCGAAGTCGGTGAGCGAGACGCCCATGCCCTGCAGGGCGCGGTTGAGCGTGTCGATGTCGCCGCTGTCGTCCAGGGCCGCCACCAGCAGACATGACCGGGCCGCGGCGGGAAGCTCCAGGATCGCGGCGCGGAAGCCCGCCAGCACCCGGCCGGAGACCGGCTCGGCGCCGCCGAGGGAGAAGGCCGGCGGCCCGATGGCTCCGGCCCGTTGCTCGGCGGTGAGCGTACGCGGCAGCTCCAGCAGCGCCAGGGGGTTGCCCTGCGCTTCGTCCACGATGAGCTCGCGTACGGCCAGTGGGAGCCCGCCGGCCCGCTCGGCGAGCAGGCTCGCGGCCGGTCGCCGGGCCAGCCCGGTCAGCCACAGCTCCGGCTGCCCGGGGGCGGGAAAGGACGTCCCGTCGTCCCGCGCCGCGAAGATCAGCGCGATCGGCTCGGCATGCAGGCGGCGGGCCGTGAACAGCAACGCGTCCGCCGACTCCTGGTCCAGCCACTGAGCGTCGTCGACCAGGCAGACCAGCGGCTGGTCGGCCGCCAGCTCGGTCAGCAGGCTCAGGGTGGCGAGCCGTACGAGGAAGCGGTCACCGGGCGCCGCCCGTCCCAGCCCCAAGGCGCTCATCAGGGCGTCCGCCTGCTGGTCCGGCAGCGCCGCGATGCGGTCGAGCATCGGGCGCAGCAGCAGGTGCAGAGCGGCGAACGGCAGCTCCGCCTCCGACTCGACCCCGCTCACCCGCAGGACGCGGCCCTTGGCGGCGGAGGCCGCGTACTCCAGCAGCGCGGTCTTCCCGATCCCCGCCTCGCCGCGGAGGATCAGCACACCGGTGCGATCGGCCAGCAGCCGGTCGATCTCCGCCTGTTCCGCTTCGCGGCCGTGGAGCATGCCTCATAGTCTGCCGCACACCGTAGCGGGGTGATCCACTCGTCGGCCTTGACCGGTTCCGATTTCGAGTCCACTGGTCACGCGCGGTTCCGGCCCGTGCCGTGGTGGCGTGGGTAGGCTGCCGCAGGAAGCAGGCGGAAGCGAACGGGACGGATGGCGGGGATCGCGCGAGCAGTCGCACGGGTGGTCGCACGATGGTCGCGGGCGCGGCGCGGCGACCGCATGGGCGGGAACGGCGCCACCGGACACCTCGCCCCCGGATGCGTGACCGGCAGGGACCTCGCCTGCGTCTCGGCCCTCGCCGCCGCGGCGGCGGCGCTCTACGCGTTCTATTCGTGCGTCACGCTGGCGCGGTTCCGGGCGGGCGCGTACGACTTGGTGATATTCGACCAGGCGATCCGCTCGTACGCGCGTTTCCAGCCGCCGGTGTCGATGCTGAAGGGAGTGCACAACGGGTTCGGGCCGGGGTTCTGCCTGCTCGGCGACCACTGGTCTCCGGCGCTCGCGCTGCTGGCGCCGCTGTACTGGCTCCACGACGGGCCCGCGACGCTGCTCGTCGCGCAGGCCGTCCTCCTCGCGCTGTCGATCCCGTTCGTATGGGCGTACGCCTTCCGCGCCTCCTCGGCGGTCACGGCCGGGCGGGGCGTCGCCTATCCCGTCGCGGTCGCCTACGCCCTGTCGTGGCCGATCACCGAGGCCGTGGCCTTCGACTTCCACGAGGCGGCGTTCGCGCCGCTGCTCACGGCGGCCATGCTGGAGCGTCACCAGGCCGGGCGCAGGCGGACGGCCGTCCTCGCCGGGCTGGCACTTCTGCTGGTCAAGGAGGACATGGGCCTGCTGGTGGCCGGGTTCGGGCTGTTCCTGCTCACCCGCCGCCGCGACCGGGGACCGGGCGCGCTGCTCGTCGTCGGCGGCGTCGCCGCGACCCTGGTGGCGACGCGGCTCCTCATCCCGCACTTCGGCGGCAGGGCCGACTACTACTGGGCGTACTGGACGCTGGGCCCGGACCTGCGCCGGGCCGTGGTGCACGCCGTCACGCGGCCCGGCGACGTCGTCGCGCTGCTCGCCGACCCGCCGCTGAAGCTGCGCACGCTCGCGCTGACGCTCGCTCCCGTGCTGTTCACCGCCCTGCTGTCCCCGTTGGGGCTCGCTCTGCTGCCGCCGCTGCTGGAACGCATGCTCGCCAGCACCTACCCGAACTGGTGGACGCCGCGATACCACTACACGGCCTTCGTCGTCGCGGTGGTCTTCGCCGCCGGCGTCGACGGCGCGCTGCGGGTGGCCGCCCGGCTTCCCGGACGGTCCGGAAGGCTCGTGCGGGGATGGGCGCTGCTCGTGCTCGCCACCGCGCTCGCGCTCGTGCCGTTCTTCTCGTTCGGCGCGCTGTTCACGCCGTCCTTCTACGCGGAGACGGCACGGACGCGCGCGGCCGGGCGCGCCGTCGCGGCCGTGCCGGACGGCGTGCTGGTCGAGGCGGCCGGCTCCCTGGCCCCGGCCCTGTCGGCGCGTACGCGGACCCTGCTGTGGGACCGCACGCCGCGCGGGGCGCCTTGGGTCGCCGCCGACGTGGGGGCCAGGACGTTCCCCTTCGACTCCGTCCGCCGGCAGATCGCCCGGGTCGAGACGCTGCGCGAGCAGGGCTATCGGGTGGTGTTCCGGGAGGCCGGCTACGTGGTGCTCACCCGCCCCTAGCCGGCCGTCTCACGGGCGTACGTAGGCGTGCGGGGTCGTGCCGAAGGCGTGCTTGAACGACTGGATGAACGCGCTGGGCCCGCTGTAGCCGCAGGCGGTGGCCGTCGAGGTCACCGATCGGCCGCCGGCCAGCAGGATGAGCGCGCGATGCAGCCGCAGCTGGGTGCGCCACTGCGGGAAGCTCATGCCGGTCTCCGCGCGGAACAGCCTGCTGAGCGTGCGTTCCGAGGCGCCCACCGCCGCGCCCAGCTCGGCGAGCGTCCGGCCGTCCGCCGGATCGGCCTCCAGGATCGCGGCCACGTCGCGAAGCCGGGGATCGGACGGCGCCGGCAGGCACAGCGGAAGCGCCTCGACCCCGCGGAGCTGGTCGAGCAGCACGCGTTCCAGGTTGGCGCGCTGCCCCGCGGTCAGCTCGTCGTCGCCGGTCAGGGCGACCACCACCTCCCGCAGCAGCGGCGTGATCGCCAGGACCGTGGGCCGGTCCAGCCGCAGCGGGTTGACCGGAGGGGCGAACACCAGCGCCCGCATCTCGGTCGGCCCGTACGCCTCATGCGCGTGCGTCACCCCGGCCGGTATCCACACGCCCCGGTGCGGCGGCACCACCCAGTCGCCGAGCGGGGTCGAGATCCGCAACACCCCGCGGTGCGGATGGATGAGCTGGTGCGAGGCGTGGTCGTGCCAGTCGATGCGCTGGCGGTGGGCCAGCGGCACGCGGGACGGGCCGCCGCCGGCGGGATGGCGGGTTGTCGACATGACTCGGCAGAGTATCGATAGTTCGCCGACTCGGTCGTCCGGGATGCTCGACGAAGCCTCTCAAGGAGACGATCAGTGACAGAGACATCCGTTCGGGCACCGGCGGCGCGGGCGACGTCCGCGTGGCGGCGCATGTGGCTGTGGGCGGCCGCACACGCCGTCGACGACCTCTACCAGGGACTGGTGCCGGCCTGCGTGCCCTACTTCGTGCTCGACCGGCACTACGGCTACGTGGCGGCCTCCGGGCTGACGCTGGCCGCGGCCCTGGGCAGTTCGATCCCGCAGCCGTTCATCGGCCTGGCGGTCGACCGTTTCCGCCTGGGCTGGCTGGCCGCCGCCGGCGTCGCGCTGGCCGGGCTCGGCCTCGGCCTGTCCGGGCTCGTGGAGTCGTACGCCGCGGTCTGGACCCTCGTCCTGCTGTCCGGGCTCGGGGTGGCCATGTTCCACCCGGCGGCGGGCAAGGGGGCCCGGGAAACGGCGGGAGACAGCGCCACGGCCATGAGCGTCTTCGCGGCGGGCGGGAGCGTCGGCTTCTTCCTCGCGCCGGTGCTGGCCACGCCCGCCCTGATCTCGATGGGTGTCGGCGCCACGGCGCTGTTCATCCCGCCGGCCCTGCTCGTCGCGTTCGCGCTGCTCAGGAACCGGCCGGCGGGCCACACGGCCACGGCGGCCACGCGTGCGGGCGCCGACAGGTGGACGCCGTTCATGGTCCTCACCGGCATCGAGATCATCAGGTCGGTGACGTTCTTCGGCGTGCTCACCTTCATCGAGCTTTTCTGGATCAGGCACCTGGACGCCGGACGCGGCGTCGCGGGCGCGGCGCTGGCCGCCTTCCTGGTCGGCGGGGTCGCGGGCACGCTGATCGGGGGGCGCCTCGCGGACCGGATCGGGCTGGTGCGGACCGTGCAGATCGGCGGCCTGCTGGCCATACCCGCGCTCGCCGGGCTGCGCCTGCTCCCCGGGCCCTATCTGCCACTGGTGTTCGCCGTGCTGGCGGGCATCGCGATCAACATCCCGTTCGCCGTGCTGGTGAAGCTGGGTCAGGACTACCTGCCGAACCGGCCGGGCACCGCCGCCGGTGTCACGCTCGGGCTCGCCGTGAGCGTCGGAGGGCTCGCCGCGCCGGCGCTCGGCGTCGCGGCGGAGGCGTACGGCCCGCAGGGCGTCTTCACGATCCTCTGCGTGGTGCCGATCGCGGCCGTGGGACTCGGGCTGTTCCTGCCCCGCAGGTGACCTCACGCAGGTGATCTCACGCAGGTGACCTCACGCAGGTGACCCCTGCGGATGGTCGCCGCGGGCACCCCGGGCCGCGCCCCGGCGGCGGCGCGGAATCAGCCGGCGGTGACGACGCCCGGCGTGGCCGCGAGCAGCAGGACGTCGATCCCGGCGGCGCCGATCGCGGCGGCGAAGGGCGCCACGGGCACGCGCCGGCCGAGCAGCAGACCGGCCGCGGCGCACGCGGCCACCCCGGCGAGCGCGAGCCACCCGGCCGGGCCGGCCGGTCCCGGGGGCGCGACCACCAGCAGCGCGGACGCGGCCAGCAACGGCAGCGGCAGGAGAACCCGCACCCGGGCCGGGCCGAGACGCTGCGGCCAGCCCCGCACTCCCGTGGCGACGTCCGTCTCGATGTCGGGCAGTACGTTGGCGAGGTGCGCCGCGCAGCCGAGCAGCGCCGCGGCGAGCACGGCCCACCACGCCGGCAGCGCGACCGGCAGGGAAACCGGCAGCGCGACCGGCAGGGAGACCGGCAGCGCGCGGCCCGGCGTCCCGGTCGTCATGAACACCGGCACCGCGCCGAACCCGGCCGCGTACGGCACCCACGAGGCCGCCGTGCCCTTGAGCCACAGGTTGTAGAGCCACGCCGCGGCGACGGCCGCCAGGTGCGTCGCCCCGGCCACCACGCCGCAGGCCAGCGAGAGCGGCACGCAGGCCGCCAGCGCGGCGAACGCCGCGACGCGCACCGCACGCGCGGACACCAGGCCCGCGACGATCGGCTTGGCGGTCCGGCCGGCCGCGGCGTCCCTGGCGGCGTCCACCGCGTCGTTGCACCAGCCCACGGACAGCTGGCCGGTCAGCACGGCGAGGGCCGTCAGCGCCGTCCCCGCCGGGCCCCACCCGGCGACCGCCACAAGCGCCGTGACCAGTGTCGTCACCGCCGCCGTCGGACCGGGGTGGCACGCCCGGGCCAGCCCGGCCGCCGTCCGCGCCGTCCGCGCCGTCCGCGCCGTCCGCGCCGTCCGCGCCGTCCGCGCCGTCCGCGCCGTCCGCGCGGTCCCGGCCGCCGGGCGATGCCCGGCCGCTTCCCGGCCCGCGACGTCCCTCGAAGCGACGCCCCTCAGGGCCGGATCCCTCAGGGCCGGATCCCTCAGGGCCGGATCCCTCAGGGCCGGATCCCTCAGGGCCGGATCCCTCAGGGCCGGATCCCTCAGGGCGGGGTCCTCCACGACGGGGTCCCCGTGACACGCGCCTTGAACCGGCACGGCGACACCCATTTCGGCCGCCGTGTCGTCGGGCAGCGCCCCTGAACCGGTCACGATCCCGAGCGTAACGGGAGGTCCCGGATACAGATCACGATCGAGCCCCGGAAGGCATGCGCCGCCCATCAACGGGCAAGAGGGACTTGTCACGGTTTCGCCACCTTGGGGAGTGAGATGACGCGGATCGCGGCCGTCCATGGTGTCGTTCCCCCTCATCGCCACTCACAGGCGGAGATCGCGGACGCGCTGGCGAGGGTCTGCCTTCCGCCGGGTGCCGATCGCCGGCTTCTCGACCGGCTGCACGCCGGCGCCCGGGTGGAACACCGCAACCTGGTGCTGCCGCTCGACCAGTACGGCAAGCTCGACGGCTTCGGCGCGGCCAACGACCTGTTCATCGAGGCCGCGCTCGACCTTGGCGCGCGGGCCGTCACGGGAGCGCTGGACGCGGCCGGCCTCACCCCGGCGGACGTCGACATGATCATGTGCACGTCGGTCACCGGTGTCGCCGCGCCGTCGCTGGACGCCCGGCTGGCCAACCGGATCGGGCTGCGCCCGGACGTGAAGCGGGTGCCGGTGTTCGGCCTCGGGTGCGTGGCGGGCGCGGCGGGGATCGCCCGGCTGCACGACTACCTGCGCGGCTGGCCCGGCCACGTGGCGGTGCTGCTCTCGGTCGAGCTGTGCTCACTCACGTTGCAGCGCGACGACACCTCCACGGCCAACCTCGTGGCGGGCGCCCTGTTCGGGGACGGCGCCGCCGCCGTGGTGGCGTACGGGGACGACCGCGAGCCGCCCCGGGGCGGCGGCGCGGCGGGCAGCACGGTGGACAACACGGTGGACGGCACGATGGACGGCACGGCGGGCAGCACGGCGGGCAGCGCGGTGGACGGCACGGCGGGCAGCGCGGTGGCCCATGCGACGGGGACAGCGGCTGGGACAGCGGCGGGGCCCATGGTGGTGGCGACGCGCAGCCGTCTGTATCCCGGCTCGGAACGCGTGATGGGCTGGGACGTCCGCGACAGCGGCTTCCGGGTCGTGCTGGACGCCGGGGTGCCCGACATGGTCCGCGCGTACCTGGCCGGCGACGTGCACGGGTTCCTCGCCGACCACGGCCTGACGTCCGGCGACGTCACCGCCTGGATCTGCCACCCCGGCGGCCCCAAGGTGCTGGAGGCCGTCGCGGAGACGCTCGCGCTCCCGGACGGCGCGCTCGACCTCACCTGGCGTTCGCTGGCCGCCAACGGAAACCTGTCGTCGGCCTCGGTGCTGCACGTGCTGCGCGACACCCTGGCTCTGCGGCCTCCGCCGCCGGGCACGCCGGGCCTGATGCTGGCGATGGGCCCGGGGTTCTGCTCCGAACTCGTCCTGCTGCGCTGCTGAAGAGTCCGGCGGGAAGCCGGTGGGAAGGGGGTGGGGATGTCACCCTGGCCTGTGTCGCCCTGGCTAGTGTCGCCCTGGCCTGTGTCACCCTGGCCTGTGTCACCCTGGCCTGTGTCTCCCTGGTACGTGCTGCTCGTCGCGCTCGTCGTGGTGGAGCGCCTCGCCGAACTGGTCGTCGCGCGCCGCAACGCCCGCTGGAGCCTCGACCGGGGCGGCGTGGTGTACGGCAGGGGCCACTATCCCTGGATGGTCGCCCTGCACACCGGCCTGCTGGCCGGATGCCTGCTGGAGGTGTGGCTGGCGGACCGGCCGTTCGTCCCCGGCCTGGGCTGGCCGATGCTCGGGCTCGTCCTGGCCGCGCAGGCGCTGCGCTGGTGGTGCGTCACCACGCTCGGCCCGCAGTGGAACACCCAGGTCATCGTCGTGCCCGGCCTGCCACTCGTGACGCGCGGGCCGTACCGGTTCGGGTGGCTGCGCCACCCCAACTACGTCGCGGTGGCGGTGGAGGGGGCGGCGCTGCCGCTCGTGCACTCCGCCTGGCTGACCGCGCTGGCCTTCACCCTGCTCAACCTGCCGCTCATGGCCGTGCGCCTGCGCTGCGAGAACGCGGCCCTCGCCACCGCCGCCGGATGCACCGCACGTGAGGCCGGGCGGACGCCGGGCGGGGCCGCGGCGTGATCGACGTGCTGGTGGCCGGCGGCGGGCCGGCCGGGCTGGCCACGGCCATCCACGCGGCGCTGGCCGGCATGGAGGCGGTCGTGGTCGAGCCCCGGCCCGGGCCGGTCGACAAGGCGTGCGGAGAGGGCCTGATGCCCACCGGTGCCGCCGCTCTCGCGGATCTCGGGGTGGCGGTGCAGGGCGGCAGGCCGTTCCTCGGCATCCGCTACGTGGACGGGCTGCACCGGGTGCAGGCGGAGTTCCGGGACGGCCCCGGGCTGGGCGTGCGCCGCACGGCCCTGCACACCGCGCTCGCCCTCCGCGCACGGGACCTCGGCGTCCGCGTCGTCCCCGGCCGGGTGGAGGCGGTGCGCGCCGCCGGCGAGACCGTGCGCGCCAGCGTGACGGGCGGGCCGGAGCCGTGCCGGCCTGAACTGGGCGGGCCTGAACACGGGCCTGAACTGCGCGGACCTGAACTGCGCGGACCTGAACTGCGCGCGCGCTGGCTGGTCGCGGCCGACGGGCTGCACTCGCCGATCAGGGCGCGGCTCGGGCTCGACCTGCCGTCCGGCGGCCCGCGCAGGTACGGCCTGCGCCGCCACTACCGGGTCGCGCCGTGGACGGACTTCGTGGAGGTGCACTGGGCGCCCGGCGGCGAGGCGTACGTCACGCCAGTGGGTGACGACCTGGTCGGCGTGGCCGTGCTGAGCAGCGAGCGGCGGCCGTACGGCGAGCACCTGGCGCGGTTCCCCGACCTGCTCGCCCGGCTGGACGGCCCGGCCGCCACCCCCGTGCGCGGGGCCGGGCCGCTGCGCCAGCGGGTGCGGCGGCGGGTGGCCGGGCGGGTGCTGCTCGTCGGCGACGCCGCGGGCTACGTGGACGCGCTCACCGGCGAGGGGATCTCGCTGGCGCTGCTGTCGGCCCGCGCACTGGTCGACTGCCTGCGGGAGGGCCGTCCCGAGGAGTACGAGACCGCCTGGCGGCGCCTGTCGAGGCGTTCCCGGCTGCTGACGGCCGCGCTTGTGCGGGCCCGGCGGCATCCTCCGGCGGCCCGGATGATCGTGCCCGCCGCGCGGCGCCTGCCCGCGGTGTTCGGGGCGGCGGTGCGGTCGCTCGCCTGAGCCCCGCGCCCTGCCCAGCCCCGCGCCTTCCGCAACTCCACTCCTTCTGCGCGAAACGGGCATAGCGCCCGCGAATTGTTACAACCGGATTCACAATTCATGAACGCCCGTTTTTAGGGCACCCCCGGCAACCCCTATACGGGCTGGCAATAGAACCTACTTTGATATGAACGAAGTAGCCATATTTCGTGACCGGTATGGAAAGATCTAGCGTGTGCACGGAATGGCGAGGCCGATGTTACGGCAAGGATGACTGGAGGGTCGTCACTTGCCCCACTTTTCCCACATCGCCCTGCTCGTCCTGCTCGCCCTGCTCGGTACGCTCCTGATCGCCGCGCTGGTGGTCCTCGCGGTGCGCCTGCGCCGGCTGCGCGCCATGCAGGCCGAGGCCGTACGGCAGGCGGCGGCGGAAGCGCGCGAGCAGTTCGGCCGCGACGTGCACGACCTCGTGAGCAGCCGCCTGTGGCTGGCCACGCTGCGCAGCGAACTCGCATACCGGCTCGCCGATGACGACAGCCCCCTGCGACCTGCGCTGGCCGACGTGGTGCAGTCGATCCGCCAGGCGTCCGCCGACATCCGCAACGTGACCCGCTCCTTCCGGGACGTCTCGCTCGCCTCCGAACTGGCCAACGCGCGGGCCGTGCTCCGCGCGTACGGAACCGACTGCAAGGTCGAGGCGGCCGAGGAGGCGGAGCTGGGCGAAGAGGTGAGCGCGGTGCTCGCGATCATGGTGCGGGAGGCGGTGACCAACGTCCTGCGCCACAGCAGGGCGACCCTGTGCACGATCGAGATCGTCGTGCGGGGCGGCGTGGCGACACTCACCGTCGCCAACGACGGCGTCGCCCCCTCCATACCGCCCGGCGACGGCAGCGGGCTGGACAACCTGCGTAACCGGGCGGCGGCGCTCGACGGCGTCATGGGAACGGTCCTCGACCCGGACGGCTGGTTCCGCCTCATCGCCGAGATCCCCCTCAAGGGCGGCGACCGCCGCTGACGCCGGCCGGGCTCACCCGCCGGGCGGCCCGGCCCCCGCGGCCCGGCCCCCGCGGTGCAGCCCCCGGGACCCGGCCCCTGCGGCGCGGGCGCGCCGCTTCAGATCTCTGAGTGCCTGCCGGGCGCGAGCGCCCCTGTCACCGCGCCCCTCTTACCGCGCCCCCTTACCGCGCCCCTCTTACCGCGCCGCCCCCATCGCCATGTCCCCCATCGCCATGTCCCCCATCGCCGCGCCCCCATCGCCGCGCCCCCATCGTTGCGCCACTGTCACCGCGTCGCGTGCCACGCCGGGCCAGCCCCCGCACTCGTCTCACCGCCCCCTACTCCGCCCCCACGCCGCCCCCTACGCCGCCTCCACGCCGCCTCCACGCCGTCCCGCGCGGGCCCCGGCCGGCCCGCCGCGGATGGCGTCGCATGTTTGACCAGCAACTTGACCGAATGCTTCACGCGGCATCCCGGAGACGGCCGTGAACAGCATCATCGTCGACCCATGACTGCGTCACGGTTCGTTATGTGCAGATTTCACATGCCGCAGTTGACGGGCGTAACTTGGCCCTTCTCTTTATTTCCGGAATTCTTTGACGTGACCGGCCTAAGGGGACATCTGGTGATTAGTAAGTACGAGATTTACTGCCTCGCAGATCCCTTGTTCTACGACACCCTCGACGCCAAGCGCGCGGAGCACCCCGACTTCGCCATCTCCGCCCGGCCCACGCCCGACGGGTGGGCGCACGCCGAGAGCGAGACCTGGCTGCACTACGCGCCGGCCGGCGCGGCCCTGCCCACGCAGGGCTGGAAGATCCACGTCTCCTCTTCCGTACCGGAGGCGGAGCGGGTGATCGCGGCGGCGTGGGACTACTGCGTGCCCCGCGGACTGGCTTTCAAGTTCCTGCGCGGCCGGCGCGTGATGACGATGCAGAACTCGAAGTACGCCTTCCGCGGGTCGAGCGGCAAGCTGGTCACCATCTACCCCGTGGACGAGGCCCAGCTTGAGCTGACGCTCAAGGAGCTCGCCGAGATCCTCGACGGCGTCGAGGGCCCGTACATCCTCAGCGACCTGCGGTACGGCGACGGCCCCCTGTTCGTCCGGTACGGCGGGTTCGCCGAGCGCCACTGCCTCGACGACAACGGCGAGCGGGTGCTCGCGATCGAGGACGCCGACGGCAACCTCGTCCCCGATGTGCGCGGTCCGGCGTTCGCCCTGCCCTCCTGGGTGACCCTGCCGGCCTTCCTCGAACCACACCTGGCCGCGCGCAACGCGGTGACGCTCGAAGGCGTGCCGTACGAGGTGGACAGCGTCCTGCACTTCTCCAACGGCGGCGGCGTCTACCTGGGGCGCGACAGGCGCACCGGCGAGAAGGTGGTGCTGAAGGAGGCCCGCCCGCACGCCGGGCTCGACGTGGAGGGACGCGACGCCGTCACCCGCCTGCGGCACGAGGCCGCGATCATGGAGCGGCTGGCCGGCCTCGATGTCGTGCCGGCGCTGCGCGACTACTTCACGGTCGGCGAGCACCACTTCCTGGTGCAGGAGTACGTGGACGGCACCTCGCTCAGCCAGCTCATCGCCCAGAGGCACCCTCTCACCCGGGCCGACCGCACCCCCGAGCTGGACGCGGACTACGCCGAGTGGGCCATCGGCATACTCGCCAAGGTGCGGGCGGCGGTCTCGGCGCTGCACGGGCGCGGTGTGGTGTTCGGCGACCTGCACCCCTTCAACATCCTGGTGGACGGCGACCGCGTGGTCCTGATCGACTTCGAGGTCTCCTCACCGGTCGACGAGCGCAGGCGGCCCACGCTCGCCAACCCCGGCTTCGTGCCGCCGCGCGAGCTGGCCGGCGTCGACGCCGACGAGTACGCGCTGGCCTGCCTGCACCTGGGTGTGTTCGCCCCGATGACCACCATGCTGCTTCAGCTCCACCGGCCCAAGGCCGCCCAGCTCGGAAGGCTGATCACCGAGACGTTCCCGGTGCCCCCCGCGCTGATCGAGGGAGCCGTACGGACGATCCTCGGACAGGACCCGCCGGAGCCGGAGCCGAGCCGGCTCCCCCGGCCGAACCGGCTCGGGGAGGGCTGGCCCGCCCTCCGGGAGGCGCTGGCGAAGGCGATCGTCGCCTCGGCCACGCCGGACCGCGAGGACCGGCTGTTCCCCGGCGACATCGTCCAGTTCGAACCCGGCGGCGGGGTGAGCCTCGCCAACGGCGCGGCCGGCGTCCTCTACGCGCTGGCGGCGACCGGGGCCGGGCGCTTCCCCGAGCACGAGGAGTGGCTGCTCAGGCAGGCCGCCAAACCCGGCATCGGGCCCGGCTTCTACAACGGCCTGCACGGCGTGGCGTACGCGCTGGAGGCGCTCGGCCGCCGCGGGGACGCGCTCGACGTGGCGCGGCGAGGCGTGCGTGAGTTACGGGACGGGCTGGACCTGAGCCTCTACCGCGGCCTGTCCGGCATCGCCCTCGCCCTGATGCACCTGCACGACGCGACCGGTGAGCCGGAGCTCCGCGAGTGGGCCGCGCGTGTCGTGGCGCTGGTGGCCGACCGGCTCGGCGGCCCTGACGACGTGCCCGAGATCAGCGGCGGGAAACACCCGCACGCGGGGCTGATGTACGGCTCGTCGGGACCCGCCCTGATGTTCCTGCACGCCTACGAGCGCACCGGCGACGCCGGGCTGCTCGACCTCGCGGCCACCGCGCTGCGGCAGGACCTGCGCCGGTGCGTCGGCCGCGAGGACGGCCAGCTCCAGGTGCAGCAGGGCTGGCGGACCAATCCGTACCTCGACGAGGGGTCGGCCGGCATCGGCCTGGTGCTGGACCGCTACCTCACCCACCGGCACGACGACACCTTCGCGGAGTCGCTGACCGCCATCCGGCCGGTCACGACGCTGCACTACTACGTCCAGCCGGGGCTGTTCGCGGGCCGGGCCGGCATGATCGCCTGCCTGTCGTCCGGCTCCCGCCCCGACCCCGAGGCCGCCGCGGCGCAGATCGCCCGGCTGGCCTGGCACGAGCTTCCGTACCAGGGCGGGCTGGCCTTCCCCGGGGCCCAGTTGCTCCGCCTGTCCATGGATCTCGCCACCGGGAGCGCCGGCGTGCTGCTCGCGCTCGGCACCGCGCTGCACGACGAGCCGGTTCACCTCCCGTTCCTCGAGCCCCCCGGACGGTCCCAGGCGCAGGGGCCCCTGCGCACCGCCGCCGGGTCGAACGTCCCGACCAGCCCCGGAAGGAGGTGAACGCACAATGGCGCTCCTCGACCTTCAGACCCTCGAGGCCCCCGGTGGCCACGGCGGTGGCGGCGGCAGCAACCTGAGCCTGCTCGGGTGCACCCCGCACGAGAACAGCAGCCTCAGCCTCATCTGCGGCTGACGACCCTTCCGGTGAACACGAACTCCAGCCTCATCCAGGCTGGCGGAACCCATACAAGGAGATGATCCAGATGGCGCTTCTCGACCTTCAGACCCTCGAGGTTCCCGGCGGCCACGGCGGTGGCGGCGGCAGCAACCTGAGCCTCCTGGGCTGCACCCCGCACGAGAACAGCAGCCTCAGCCTCATCTGCGGCTGACAGCACGCGCACAGGAGTCCTGGGCGGTCGTCGAGGCCGCCCAGGCTTCCGCGTTTCCGGCCCCGGCCGGCCGCGCGGTACGGATGGCACGGCGCGGCGCCCCGGGATCGCGAGGGGTCGCGTCGCCCGCACTGCCGGGCTCGTCGAAGTGGAGGATCGTTTGAGATCTCGTCCGGCGGACCTGCTGATCGCCCAGGCCGTACGGCGCGGCGGCCCGTGGCTCGCGGCGCTGACGGCGGCGGCGCTGCTGGGCGCCGCGGCCGACCTGCTGCTCCCGGCGGCGCTCGGCCGCGCGGTCGACGCCGTGGTGCGGACCCAGGCGGGGGCCGCAGCGGTGGCCGGAGCGAGGACCGGGGCCGAGGCCGGTTCCGGGCTCACCGGCCCGCTCACGACCGCCGCGCTGCTGGTCGCGCTGGTCGTCGCGTGCGACGCGCTACGCGTGCTCGCGGCCGGCGTGAGCGGCGCGCGGGCCGCCCAGTGGCTGCGGTCCCGGGTGGTGGCCCACACCCTTTCCGTCGGCGCCGGCATGACCCGCCATCTCACGCCGGGTGAGATCGTCACCCGCGCCGGGGTGAACGTGGAGGAGGCCGGGCGGACACCCGAGGCGGTCGTCACGGCCGCCACGCTCATCGTCCCCGCGGCCGGCAGCGTCGTCGCGCTCGCTCTGATCGACCCGTGGCTCGCGGTCACGCTGGTGGCCGGTCTGCTTCTGATCGTGACCGTGCTGCGCGCGTTCATGCGCAGGACCACGGCGGCCTCCGGCGGCTACCAGCAGGCCCAGGGGGAGATCGCGGGCATGCTGGTGGGCGCCCTCGCCGGGGCCCGCACCATCACCGCGGCCGGGACCGAGGACCGGGAGGCCGCGCGCGTGCTCGCCCCGCTCCCCCGCCTGCGCGCCCACGGCCTGGCGCTGTGGCGGCTGCAGGCGCGGGCCGGCGTGCAGGCCGCGGTCGTCGTCCCGCTCCTGGAGATCGCGGTGCTCGCCGTCGGCGGGCTGCGCCTGTCGGCCGGCGGCCTCACCGTCGGGGAGCTGCTCGCCGCCGCGCGCTACGTCGTGCTCGGGGCGGGCCTGGGGTCGGCGCTCGGGTACGCGGCCCGCATCGCCCGCGCCAGGTCGGCCGCCCAGCGCCTGGAGCAGGTGTTCGCCGTGCCGCCCCCGGCGTACGGGGACCGCCCGCTGCCCCCCGGCCCGGGAACCCTGGAGCTGCGCGACGTGACCGTACGGGCCGACGGCGTACGGCTGCTGAGCGACGTCAGCCTGGTCGTGCCCGGCGGCACGTGCACGGCGGTGGTGGGCCGCTCGGGCTCGGGCAAGTCGTCGCTGGCCGCCGTCGCCGGCCGGCTCGCCGACCCCGAACGCGGCACGGTCCTGCTGGACGGCGTGCCCCTGCGTGAGATCGGCCGGGAGCCGCTGCGCCGCGCGATCGGGTACGCGTTCGAGCGGCCCGCGCTGTTCGGCGAGACCCTGGGCGAGGCCGTCGCCTTCGGCCTGGGCGCACGGGACGCCCCCGGCGGGCGGAGCGGGCACGCGGTGCGCGTGGCCGCGGCCGCCGCCCGCGCCGACGCCTTCATCCGGCGGCTGCCGCTCGGGTACGCCACCCCGGTCGGCGATGCGCCGATGTCGGGGGGCGAGATCCAGCGGGTCGGCCTGGCCCGCGCGTTCGCCCAGGCCGGACGGCTGCTGATCCTGGACGACGCCATGTCGAGCCTGGACACGGTGACCGAGCGGCAGGTCGGGCGGGCGCTCACCGGGAGCCTGTCCGACCGCACCCGGCTGGTGGTGGCCCACCGTGTGACGACGGCGGCGCAGGCCGACCAGGTCGTGTGGCTGGAGAACGGGCGGGTCCGCGCGACCGGCACGCACGACCGTCTGTGGGACGACCCCGGCTACCGCGCGGTCTTCCGCGCCGAGGAGGCGTCGTGAAGCTCCGTGCGCCCGCGGAAGCGAACGCGCCGCTGTCCGGGCCCCCCAACGAGACCGCCACCGAGACCGCCACCGAGGGCGCCGCGGAGACCGCCGCCGAAACCGCGGCGTCTCCCGTGAGCGGCACCGCGAAGAGCGGCGGGACAGCCACCGCGCGGCTCCCCGGGCGGCCGGGGGTGCGGAGTGTGGTCGCGCGGGCCCTGCTGCGCGAACCCTCCCGGCTGCTGTGGCTGGCCTGCTGGTCGGTGGCGGAGGCCCTGCCCGCGCTGACCGGCGGGTACGCGATCGCGCGGGCCGTGGACGACGGCTTCGCCGCGGGGCGGCCGGGCGCCGGCCTGATGTGGCTCGGCGTGCTCGCCGCCGCGTGGGGGGTGGCCGCGGTGGCCGCCCGGCAGGTGCTGCTGCTCGTCGCCGGGATCGTCGAGCCGTTCCGCGACGACCTGCTGGAGCGCGTGGTGACCGGGGCGCTGCGGGCCGGCCGGGGCGGCGACAGCGCCGCGGTCGCCCGGATGAACCACCAGGTCGAGCTGGCCAGGGACGCCTTCGGCGCGATCATCACGGTGGTCAGGACGTTCGTGTTCACGCTGGTGAGCGTGGCGGTGGGGCTGACGACCCTGGCCCCGGAGGTCGTCCCGCTCGTGCTGGCTCCGGTGGCTCTGGGGCTCGGCCTGTTCCTCGTCTCCCTGCCCGCCCTCGCCCGGCGTCAGCGCGAGTTCATCGTCGCCGACGAGCGCACGGCCGCCGCGGTGGCCGCGATGGCGGGCGGCCTGCGCGACGTGACCGCCTGCGGCGCCGAGGCGCGCGTCGCGGCGAGCGTCGGGCGGGAGGTCTCGCGGCAGGCGAGGGCCGCGCGGGCGCTGGCCCGGGTGACGGCGTCGCGGACGCTGTCGCTGGCGGTGGGCGCGTGGCTGCCGGTCGTGCTCCTGCTGGCGGGCGCGCCCTGGCTGGTGCGCCAGGGCGTCACCGGCGGGGTGATCCTCGGCTCGCTGACCTACGTGATGCAGTCGCTCGCCCCCGCGCTCGGCGGCCTCGTCCAGGGCCTCGGTGTCAGCGGCGTCCGCCTGGCCGTCACGCTGGAGCGGATCCTGCACGCGCCCGGCCCGCCCGTGCCGCACGGCGACCGTGAGCCCGGCGGGGCGCGGTTGCGGCTGCGCGGGGTGCGCTTCGCCTACGGTCCGGGCGCCGAGCCGGTGATCGACGGCCTCGACCTCGACGTGCCCGAGGGCGACCACCTGGCCGTCGTCGGCCCGAGCGGGATCGGCAAGTCCACGCTGGCCGCGCTCGTCGCCGGCCTGCTGACGCCGGACGACGGCGAGGTCCTCGTCGGCGGGGTCCCGGCCGCGCGGGTCCATCCGGCCGCCCGGGCGCTGATCCCCCAGGAGGCGTACGTCTTCCCCGGCACCCTGACGGAGAACCTGACCTACCTCGCGCCGGGGACGCCTCCCGACCGGGTGGACGAGGCGGTGGCGGCGTTCGGGCTGGCGGAGCTCGCGCAGCGCACCGCGGGCGGCCCGCTCGACCCGGCCGAGCTGTCGGCGGGCGAGCGGCAGCTCGTCGCGCTGGCCAGGACCTACCTGTCCCCCGCCCGGCTGGTCGTGCTCGACGAGTCGACCTGCCATCTCGACCCCGCGGCGGAGGCACGGGCGGAGGCGGCGTTCGCGGCGCGCGAAGGCACCGTGATCGTCGTGGCGCACCGGATCTCCTCGGCCCTGCGGGCCCGGCGGGTGCTGGTCATGGACGGCACCCGCGTCCTGCTCGGCACGCACGAGGAGATGGTGGCCGCCTCGCCGCTGTACGCGGACCTGGTGGGCCACTGGACGGGCTGACGGGCCGATCAGGGCCGGAGCCGCCCGGCAGGGAAGAGCGGCCCCGCCCGGAGCCGGCGCACGTTCAGGCGGGCGGGCGCCAGGAGCTGCCTTCGCCCTTCTCCGCTTCGAAGGCGGGGCGGGCGGTGACGGTGTCGTAGATGATGTGGAGTGCGGCGATCCGGCCGTCGTCGGCCAGTTCGAGGACGTCCACGCATTCGAAGTCGGCCGGCTGCCCGGAGGGCAGTGTCCAGTCGAACTGGAACCAGATGGTGACGAGCCGGCCGCCGTCCGTCCTGGCGCCTTCCGCCACGCCGAGGAGGTCGAGCTTCGCCCGGCCGGTGTCCGCGAACAGCGCCGGGTAGAAGTCGGTGGCGGGGATGGGCCCGTACAGGGGCGAGTGAACTGTCGCGCCGGGGCGATACAACGCCAGGACGGCGGTCAGGTCCCCGCGTGTCAGGCCGTCGAGATACGTCCTGGCCAGGTCTTCGGGCGTCATGCCGATCCGGTCCTTTCTCCGCCGCTATGGCGGTCCAGCGCGTCGAGGTCGAGGGTGAGCGCGGCGGTCCCTTCGGGCAGGCCGAGGCGGCGCAGGACGGCGGGATCGAGCTCGCCCGCCTCGCCGATCGACGTCTCGCCCAGGACCAGGCGCGCCCACTGCCCGCTGCGCCAGGGCCAGGCGCCGCGTGCGTGTGCGTGCGCGGGTTCGGGGCGGAGGGGGACGCCCCACTGCCGTCCCACCGTGCGGGCGGCGGCGACCGCGGTGTGCCAGTGCCCGCCCGACAGGCCCGCCGCCAGGTGAAGGGGCTGCGCGGGGATCGCCGAGTACAGACCCGCCAACTGCTCCGGGCGCGGTGGCCTGCCGACAGGCAGCCGAGGCGGCGGAAGCCGGCCGGTCGGGCGGTGGAAGACCGTTCCCTGTTCGAACAGCATGGGGTCGCCGCACGAGCGCCGGACCCACGCCCGCAGGGCGAGCAGGACGCCGGGGAGCAGCGCGGTGCGCAGCGCCCGGGTGTGTTCCCCGAGCGGGTTGGCGATGCGGAGCTGAGCGCGGCGTGGGTCGTCCCGGTCCAGCCCGAGGGCGTCCCATACGGACGGATCCAGGAAGGGATGAGTCTGGATCTCGGTCCAGCCGGCGTCCGCGAGCGCGTGCGCCGCGGCCTGCCGTCGCCTGAACCGTGGCACGGGTCGCGGCCGGCCCCGGGACGGGTGGAGGGGAAGGCGCGGCCGCCGGACGCTCAGGTGGAGCCGGTCGTGCCCGATGACCTCCCGGATGTCGTCCAGCCCGTGGCGGAGCATGAGGGTGCGCTCGACCCCCACCCCGAAGGCGAAGGCGGTGTAGCGGCACGGGTCCACGCCACAGGTGGCGAGCACCCGTGGGTGGATCATGCCGCAGCCGGCCCACTCGATCCATCCGTCCTCGCACCGGTCGCACCCCCCTCCCCGGCAGGCCGGACAGCGTACGTCGGCCTCCGCGGACGGATCGGTGTAGGCGAACCAGTGCGGGCGCAGCCTGACCGGCACGTCGTGACCGAACATGGCCACGGCCAGCCGCCCGAGCGTCGCGCGCAGGTCGTCCATGGTCAGTCCCTCGGCGACGGCGAGCCCCTCGGCCTGGTGGAACACCGGACTGTGCGTGGCGTCCGGCGGGTCGGGGCGGAACACGCGTCCGACCGTCACCATTCGCAGCGGCGCCGGGTGGCTGAGCATCTGCCGCACCTGCACCGGCGAGGTGTGGCCGCGCAGCACCAGGCCCGAGCGGCCGCGCGGGTCATGGATGTAGAAGGTGGCGTCGGGGGACCTGCTGGGATGGTCGGCTTCCATGTTGAGAGCGTCGAAATTGAGCCATTCGGCCTCGAGTTCGGGCCCCTCCGCGAACTGGTAGCCCTCGGCGGCGAACAGGTCGACGATCTCTTCTGCCAGGGCGGCGACCGCGTTGCGGACGACGGCCGGGTGATCGGGCATCGGTCAGGGCCCCTCGACGGTCCAGGCCGCGATGCGGTTGTGGACCAGGTCGATCTGGTCCCAGGCGCGCCGGCAGGCCGCCAGCAGCCGGGGGAACTCCGATGAGGGCAACGTGGCCAGCCGGTGCCGCCCGATCTCCCTGTGTTCGTCGTCCGCCGTGGCGTGCAGGGTGAAGAAGTCGTCGTCGGCGGCGTCCCGGCCGAACGCGTCCGCGGCGGCCGCCCCGAACAGGTGGCCGCTGGTCTCGACGACCATGTGCACCGTGACGATCTTCTGTGCCTCGTCCAGCTGGTACATCTGGGCGACGAACCAGGTGCAGGCCGCCTCGAGCACGGGGTCGTCGACCTCGCCGCTGATTCCGTAACGGTCGCGGAGCAGCCTGTCGTGGCCGAACTCCTCCCGCAGGTGCTCCTCGTACTCCTGGCGCAGGACGGGATCGGCGCACACGGCCTGCCGGGCGAGCAGCATGCGCTGGAAGTGACACGACCACACGTGCAGCGCCCTGACGAAGCGGTCGCGCATCCGCGGGTCCCTCCCCAGCCGGCCGCCGCGCAGCAGGTCGAACAGGTCGTTGCGGATGTGCCGTTCGGCCAGCGCGTCGTTGAGCGCTTCCAGCCCGGCGAGCGGCTCCGGCGCGGTGCGGCCGTTCCGGGGTGCGCCGGTGACGGCAGGCCCGGCGGCGCCGAAGACCGCCCGGGGCGCGAACTCGTCCTCGTAGAGCCCCATCCCCTCGAACTGCACGGACAGGCCGTGGAACTCCTGACCGGGGTCCGTGCGGAAGCCGTGGAGGCGCCCGGCGGGCACGCACACGACGTCGCCCTCGGCGAGCGACCGCTCCGTCTCCCCCGTAAGCCGTACGGTTCCCCGGCACACGAGGATCATCGAGGGTGTCGGGTGGCGGTGCACCGCCAGTTCCTCGCCGTCCCGGAGCCGCACCCACGCGAAGGACGGCCGTCCGGAGTCGGGCAGGAAAGCCGACAGGACGGGATGGCGCCGGAAGTCGCGCTGCTGCCCGAGCCGGTGGACCTCCCCGTCCACCACGACCGAGGTGATCGGCCGGATCTGCTCGCGCGCGACGGTGGTCACGGTCACGACGGCGTCGTGTTCTTCGGTCAACGGTGCGGTCATGACACTGCTGTCCTCTCACTGGTGGGGGGAGCCGCTCTCGGTGAGTGCGGCGAGCAGCCGGTCGTTGTGGACGGGTTCTCCGACCGAGATGCGCAGGTGGCCGTGCCAGCCCATGGGATCGGGCACAGTGGCCAGTCCCGCGGCGCGGAGCCGGGCGGCGACCTCGGAGGCGGGGCGTTTCGTCCGCACGGTCACGAATCCGGCCGCGGAGCGGACCTGCTCGACCCCGGGGCAGCGACGCAGCCCCGCGGCGAGCCGGTCGCGTTCCTCGACGAACAGATCGATGCCGTGGCGTAGCCCGGCCGGATCGGCCAACGCCGCGGCCGCCTCCGTGATCACAGGCGTGGGCAGGGCGAAGGGAAGGCGCGCCCGCCGCAGTGCCGACACGATCCCGGGGTGCGCGAGCACCGCGCCCAGGCGCAGCGCGGCCAGGCCGAGTGCCTTGGACATGGATCGGACGACGACGAGGTTCGGATGGCGGGGGACGAGATGGCGATGCGAGGGGCGGCGGGTGTACTCCGCGTAGGCCTCGTCCACCACGACGAGGCCGTCGAAGGCGGCCAGCAGGCGCTCGACCTCGCCGGGCCGCAGCGACGTCCCCACGGGGTTGCCGGGGTCGCACACGATGACGCCGGCGGCCCCCGACCCCGCCAGCGCCGCGACGTCGAGCCGGTCGTGCGCGATGCCGGCGAGCGGCACCCGAAGCCGTTCGATCCCGTGGACGACGGCCAGTTCGTCGAAGAGCGCGAACGACGGAGGCGTGAGCGCGACCGCGTCCGCGACCGGTTCGAAGAAGGTGCGGAACAGCAGGTCCAGGGCGTCACCCGCGCCCCGGGTGAGCAGGATCGTCTCCGGACCCCACCGCCAGGCCCCTGGCGGACGCGTATTCACTGCGGAGCCGGTCCCGTCGCCTTCGACGACGTCCAAGGCGTCGGCGTACAGGCGGACCAGCTGACGGTTCATGTTGTCGGGGTAGCGCCGGTGGGGGCCGGCGAAGGGGTTCTCGTTGTCCCTGAGGTTCACCAGCCCCTCGTCCTCGGGGCGGGACTCGAACAGGAACGACGGGCGGAGCGACCTGATCGCCCTCCGGGCGGGCCACCCGCCCGCCTCGGCCGAAGCCCGCCGCGCCACTCGATCCACGGGGGCCGCGGCGGGCGCCGATCCGGCCGGTTCGCCCATCAGCGGCTGGGCGCGGTCAGACCATGGACGGGGATGTCCCCGCTCGGCGACGCGTAGTAGTCCACGATCGTCGCGGCCCACACGTCGACCGGGACCCGGCCGTCGCCCGACTCGTCCAGCTGCTTGAACAGGGTCTCGCTGTTGGCCCTGGGGAATCCGATCGCGGTCATGCAGATGAGGAAGCCGTCCAGCTCGATGAACCCGTCGTCGTCCCGGTCGGCCAGGGCGGCCAGGGACTGCGCGTAATCGGCGACGATCTCCCGCGCCTCCGCGGCGGCCCCGAGCCTCGCGGTGTATTCCCGCAGGTCGATCCTGCCGTCGCCGTCGGTGTCGAGCGCGGCACGCAGCCCTTCCCAGTAGCGCCGGTGCCCGGTCAGAACCGCCTGGCCCTTCCGCGAGCCCTTCGGCTCGCCCGCAGCCGCCAGGATCTCGGCGGCCAGCCGCTCGAAGTCCTCCCCCTCCAGGTAGCCGTTGCCGTCGGTGTCGAGCATCTGGAACCTCAGCCGGAGCCGTTCGAGCACCGCGGGGCTCGCCTCGGCACCCGGCGCCTGGGCGGACTCAGCAACCATTGTCGATCTCCCATCGCTTTGCGTACTCACATGAACACACGAAGCGATGGGAGATGAAAGGGCTCCAACCGGCGCCGGAAACAAGAAGTTGGAGTCCAGTTCGTGGTTCTCCGCCGGCCCCGGCCTCAGCGGCGGGGGCGGTAGCGCAGGATGCCGATGTCGCGGCCGGCCGCGGGCCACAGCCAGCCGCACTCGGAGGCGATCTGAATCGCCTCGACGCGTGAGCGGGCGCCGACCTTGGCGAGGATGCGGGACAGGTAGTTGCGGACGGTGCCCCGCGACAGCGACAGGCGGTCGGCGATCTCGCCCACGGTGGCGCCGCACGCCGCGGTCTCCAGGACGTCCAGCTCGCGGGCGGTCAGCGGGTTGCTGTCGGCGTCGAGCGCGGCCACCGCGAGCTCGGGGTCGATGACCCGCTCCCCCGTCGCCACGCGGCGGATGCAGTCCACCAGATGACCCGGCGAGGCGTCCTTCACGACGAAGCCGCGCACGTTGGCGTCCAGCGCCTTGCGCAGCGCCATGGGCGTTCCGAGCCCGGTGAGGACGACGGTCTTACAGGAGGGCAATCGGCGGTGCAGCTCGGCCGCCGCGGTGAGGCCGTCGACACCGGGCATCCCGATGTCGAGCACCGCGACGTCGGGGCGCCGCAGGCAGCCGAGCCTGACGATGTCCTCGCCCTTGTCCGCCTCGGCCACCACCTCGAGGTCGTCCTCGCTCGACAGCAGAGCGACCAGCGCCTTGCGGATGAGGTGCATGTCCTCGGCGAGCATCAGTCGGATCAAAACAGACCCCCTACACGCGGTGCGAGCGGATGCTCGCCGTTGGTGACCGCGGCGCTTCACTCACTATGAAGGTTCCGCGCGTATGCCGGGACCTCTCTACCCGAACTGTCACCTTTAATCAGGAACCGCGTCAGAGAAAAAGCCGGACGCCCGGCCCCCTCCACGGGAGCCGGGCGTCGCGGTCGGGCTTCCTAGTGGCGCCAGACCTTCACGTAGTCGGTCGCCTCGGAACCCTTGAGACGCCGGTTGCCGTCGAACCGCACCGCCCAGGTGCCGGACCGCCAGGCCCGGACCGTGGTGGCGAAGTCGCCGTCGTCGTCGGTCTCGATCGTGTCCACGTACTGCCACCTGCCGGAGCCCGAGGGCTGGAAGTAGACCTTCACGTCCTGCGAGCCCAGCCAGTGCCAGTCGTTCCAGTAGTCGCGGCCGTCGGAGCAGTAGCGGTCGCCGCCGCGACGGCCGGAGTAGTCGTCCCAGTCGTCGTAGTACCAGTCACCCCAGCACTGCGCGACCTGTAGCGTGCCCTCCAGGGTCAGCGCGCGGCCCTTGCGGACCGGCTCCGGCGAGGCGTCGAAGCCGGCGATGCGGGTCGCCTTCGGGCCGCTCGGGCGCGGCCAGTGCCACTGCTTGCGCTTCACCGTGAAGGAGCGGTCCTCGGTGTACTTCTTGCCGTCGAGGCCGATGGCCTCGACGTGCACCTTGTAGGTGCCGGCCCGGTCGCTCCAGTCGAAGCGCCACGACCGCGACGCGCGGTCGAACTTCGGACCGTCGTTCGGGCCGCCCTTGCGCTTGCCGAACCAGTGGTCGCCGCCGTCGTCGCCGCGGCCCCTCGGACCCCACAGGTCGATGTCGACGCTCTGGACGTCCTTGGTCGTGACCCGGGCGGTGACCCGGGCGGACCGGCCCTTGCTGACCACCACCACGTCCGGGTCGACGTCGACCGACAGGATGCGCGGGTCGGGCGTGTACGGCTTGCGGGCGTTGTCCGCGGCGGTGTCCCCAGCGCTGGGGCTCGGCGTGGGCGTCGGCGAAGGCGCGACAGGCTCCGCGTACGCGGGCGCAGTCGCGAGCGCCGTGGCGCCCATGGCGACCGCTACCAGGGTGGTAGCGACTCGTTTCACCATGAGGGTGTTCCTCTCCCCGTCCAACAACGCACCCCGGTTTGGGGCGCGCCTACGTCATAGACGTCACAAGGAAGAGAAAAGTTGCCTCACTCTCGATTAAAGAGATTACGAAACGATAACTGTCCTTTGCGACTGTTTTGTGCCATTTGCGGCAGTTAATGCCTGTTCATGCTTCTCGTTGCGGGCTGGCGTCGGCGGCATAACGGGACGTACCGGCGTATTCAGCACGCCACGTGCCCTCGCCATCCGCGCGGACCCTTGCGGTGAACCAGCCGTCCCTGCGGGTGACCGTCTCCCCCACGGTCTTCCAGCGGGACGACCCGGCGGGGCGGAAGCAGATTCTGACCCTCTGCCCGGGGAAGGGCCGGTAGTCGACCTTCCCGACCGGGTCCACCCGCAGCAGCGTCCCGGTGACGCGCACGGCGTCCCCGTCGCGCGCCACCTTGAGCCCCTCGATCTCGGTCGCCCGGCGCAGGTTGAACCCCACCCGGGCGACGGCCCGCTCGCCCCGCGCGTTCACCGCGGTCGCGGTGACCGTCCACGGGCCGCTCGGATACCACCGCGACAGCGGCTTGTCCGGGAGGAACCGCCAGGTCTCCCACTCCCCGGACGAGGTCCGCCGGGCCGGCCGGCGGTTCACCGGCGACGCGCCGACCACGCCGGGCATCGCGGCGGACGCCAGCCCGCCCAGGCCCGGCAGGGGCACGGCCGCGGGTACGGCCGGGGGTATGGCCGGGGGTACGGCGGAGCCGGGGGAGACCGTCGGATCCGGAGAGGCGGACGGCACCGGCACGGCGTCGCCGGACGGCGGCGAGGGGGTCGCGCCCGGCTCGGGCTCCTTGCCGGGCCCCTCCTCTCCCGGCTCGTCTCCTCCCGAGGGGGCGCGGCCGGGTTCCAGGACGACGGAGACGCGGTCCGCGCCGCGCGCCACCACGTCCACGACCAGCCGCACCGACCCGCTCGGGCCCACCACCGGGTCGGACGGGCGCACCTCGACCGAGCGGATGGCCAGGTCGCCGGAGACAGTGGCCGGCGCGGCCGCCGCCGCCGTCGTGGCGGCCGCGAGGACCAGCGTCGCGAGCAGAGGTCTCGTCATGCCCCGTGACCGTACGCACGCCGGGCCGCCGTCCCGCCCCCGACACACTCCCGGTCCGGTAAAAACTCCGTTCGGTGAATCAGCCGGCCCCGTACAGCTCCTCGATCACCTCGGCGTACCTGGCGTGGACGACGCGGCGCTTGAGCTTGAGGCTGGGGGTGAGCTCATCGGTCTCGGCCGTCCACTCGACGGGCAGCAGCCGCCACCGCTTGACCTGCTGCACCCGGGCCAGCTTGCGGTTGGCGGCCTCGACCGCGGCCTCGACCTCCTTCAGCACGTCGCGGTGCCCGGCCAGGTCGGACAGGGAGCCGAAGGCGATGCCGCGCGCCCGCGCCCACTCGGGCGCCACCTCGCCGTCCAGGGTGAGGATCGCCACCGGGTACGGCCGGCGGTCCCCGTACGCGAGGGCCTGCCCGATGAGCGGGTGCTCCTTCAGATGGCCCTCGATGACGGCCGGGGAGACGTTCTCCCCGCCCGAGGTGATGAACAGCTCCTTCTTGCGGTCGACGATGCGGACGAAGCCGTCCTCGTCGATCGACCCCACGTCGCCGGTGTGCAGCCACCCGTCGGCGTCGAGAAGCTCGGCGGTCGCCTCGGGCAGGCCGAGGTAGCCCCGGGTGTTGAGCGGGCTGCGCGTGAGGATCTCGCCGTCCCCGGCGATCCGCACCTCGACTCCCGGCTCGGCCCGGCCCACCGTGCCGAGCTTGAAGACGTCCGGCGAGTTGACGGTGAAGGCGCCGGTCGTCTCGGTCATGCCGTACACGTCGATGACCTTCAGGCCGAGGCCGGCGAAGAACCGCTGCACCTCGGCCGGCATCGGCGCGGCGGCGGTGGCGCACCAGCGCGCCCGGTCGAGCCCGATCAGGGCGCGGACGACCGACAGCAGCGCGGCGTCGGCCCGCTCGTACGCCTCCCGCACCTCCGGCGTGACCGTGTGGCCGTACTGCAGCCCCTCCACGTAGGCAAGCCCGGCGGCCATCGCCGCGCGCACGTTCTCCTGCTGCTCGGGCGGCTGCGTGGCCAGCAGCGCCTGCAGCCGGGCCGTCATCTTCTCCCAGACCCGGGGGACGCCGAAGAACAGCACGGGGCGCACCTGGCCGAGCGTCGCGCCGAGGTTCGCCATGTCGGTGCAGAAGTAGACGTGGTTGACCTTGACCAGCGGCAGGTACAGGCTGAGCACCCGCTCGGCGATGTGGGCGTAGGTGAGGTAGGAGATCTGCGTGCCGTGCACGGGCAGGTCGATCATCCGCTGGGTCGTGGCGATCTCGAACAGCACGTTCGCGTGCGTCAGCGGGACGCCCTTGGGGTTGCCCGTCGTTCCCGAGGTGTAGAGGACGGCCAGCGTGTCCTCCGGGGTCACCGCGCGCCAGCGCGCCTCCACCGCGTCCGGGCCGGCGGCCAGCTCGCCGGCGCCGAGCTTCAGGAACGCCTCCCAGCTCAGGAAGCGCTCGTCGCCTTCCGGTGCGCCCTCCAGCATGACGATCCTCGTCAGCGCGGGCAGCTCGGCGAGGATCGGCTCCCAGCGGGCCAGGTCGTCCGGGCCGCCGAGCACCGCGATCCGCGCCCCGACGTCGCGGGCGACGTACGCGATCTGCTCGGGGGCGAAGGTGGCGTAGACGGAGCAGGGGACGGCGCCCGCGTGGACGGCCCCGAGGTCGGCCAGCACGTGCTCGCTGCGGTTGACCAGCATCAGCGCGACCGCGTCGCCCGGCCGCAGGCCCAGCGCGGCGTAGCCCGCGGCGATCTGCAGCACCCTCGCGCGCGCCTCGGCGTAGGTCAGCGTCGTCCAGCCGTCGCCCGCGGGATCGGAGTAGGCCGGCGAGTCCGGATGCTCCGTCGCGGCCCACCTGAGCTGCTCGCAGACCGTCCTTCCCGCGATCTCCCGCTCGATCGCGGCCCGTTCCTCAAGTACGCCGGTCATCGCGCCTCCCAACGGGGCATCTCGCACGCGTGGCATGCATCGCACCACAACAGATCAGCGCGGACAAGACCCCGGTGGTGAGCAAACGCGGGCGGCGCGGAGCCCGCGAACGGCGGAGATACGACGTATCGGCGTGGAGCCCGGGACCCCATCTCGGCGATCATTACGGCTAGGATGATGCCGATGAATCCCACCTTCGCGGCTGGAGCCCCGGTTACCCGGGTACGCGCCTCTCGCGCACAGGAGTCACGCTGGCGCGGATCCGCCTTCGACACGGTGAACCGCGTCTACCGCTTGCGGGGTCCGCTGGAACCCGGTCCGCTCGGTGAGGCCCTCGCCGTCGTGATCGGCCGCCATGAGGCGCTGCGGTGCAGCCTGCACCACGAGGGCGACCTGATGATGTGGATCCACCCGGAGGTGCCGACGCCTCTGCGCCACGTCGCCGCGCCGGGAAGCACGCCCGCGGAGCGCGAGGCGTGGCTCTCCTCCTGGCTGGCGGAAGAGGTCAGACGCCCCTTCGACCGCGGCGAGGCGCCGCTCCTTCGGGTGACGCTGGTCCGGCTCGACGAGGCCGACCACGTTCTCGTGATCGTCGTCGACCACATCATCTCGGACGGCTGGAGCGTCGAGGTTCTCGTACGGGAGCTGAGCGCGGCCTATCGCGCGGCTATCGGCGAGGAGACGGAGCCGCCCGCGGCGGCCGGGCAGTACCCCGAGTGGGTCGCGCGTCAGCGGGCGGCCTTCAGCGAGGAGCTCCTGGCGGCGCGGGCGGACTTCTGGAGGGACAGGTTTCCCGGCGGGCCGCAGGACGTCGCGGTATGGCTCTCCGGTTACCGTGCCCCCGAGGAGGCGCCGTCGGGCCGCGCGGGGGTCATCGAGGCCGTGCTCGACGACGAGATCACCGGCGCGCTCCGGCGGGCGGCGCGTCGTCTCCGGGTGACGCTGAACGTCCTGACCGCCACCGTGCTGGTGCGGCAGCTGCAGAAGGACACGGGGCAGGAGCGCATCGCCCTGTCCACCTCGTCCGCCTCACGTTTCGGCCCCGAGACGGCTTCCATGATCGGATACCTCGCCAGCACCATATGGGTGCCGACGACGTTGGGGGGTGCGGAGGATCTGCCGGCCGCGATGCGGGCCTTCCACCGCGACATGCTCGACGCGATCGCGAAGTCCGACGTGCCGGCCCGGGCCGTGTTCGAGCGGCTGTGGGGACGCGACGCGCGTGCGCTGATGGACCAGGTGCCGCAGGTCGGCTTCCTCTGCACGCCCTTCTGGGGCGAGTCGCTCGTTCTCCCGGGAGTGGACGTGGAGGCGAGCGAAATCGACGACGGCTGCGCCGACGCCGCCCTGTCCATGTACCTGACCGACCGAGGTTCCCGGATCGAGGTGCAGGCGCGGTACGAGCCGGAGACCCTGGAGGACGGGTATCCGCGGAGCCGGCTGGACGACTATGTCGCCGGTCTCGTGGAGGTCGCCGGCCGGTTCGGCTGAGGCGGCCGGCGCGGGCCCTCCCGCGGGCCCACGCCGCCGGGAATGCACGTGGATCGATGCGAAGATTGCCGCAATCACCGGGAGACCGAGATTGAGTGACACCGCCTACGTCGAGCTTGTGCGGAAGATGATGTCCGAGCTCCTCGGCACGCCGGACATCGAGGAGACCGACGACCTCTACAGTGCCGGTGGAGACTCGTTCACGGCCATCCGCCTCGCGTGGCGTCTCTCCGAGGCGACGGGTGTCGAGCTGAACGTGGCCGAAGACATCATGCCTGAACCGACGCCCTGCGCGATCGCCCGGATCCTGGCGGACCGGTCACCGGGCGCGGTCGCGGAGTAGCGGCGCCGGCGCCGTCAGCGCGTGAGGCTCAACGGCAGTCCGCTGATGCCGAGGATGAAGTTGGACCGCACGCGCTTCACCGGCCCCTCGACGGCCCACCTGACGCCGCTGTCCAGCAGGCGCCTGAACAGGATCGACAGCTCCACCTGCGCCAGGGAGGCGCCGATGCACCGGTGGACGCCGCTGCCGTAGGACAGGTGGCGGTTGGGGGATCGCGCGACGTCGAAGCGGTCCGGATCGGCGAACTGTTCCGGATCGCGGTTGGCCGCCACGTTCCACAGGGTCACGGAGTCCCCCTTCCGGATGGTTCTGCCGGCCATCTCCACGTCCTTCGCGGCGATCCGCTGGACGTACGCGTTGGTCGAGCTCCACCGCAGCATCTCGTTGATCCCGCTGTGCAGCAGGTGGGGATCGCCCAGCAGCTTCGCGTGCTGCTCCGGGTGCTCGGCCAGCGCGATCATGCCGGCGGAGGCAGTGTGCGAGGTCGTCTCGTTGCCTCCGACCGCCACGTTCATGCAGTTGAAGACGACGTCCTCGTCCGACAGCCTGCGGCCGTTGATCCTCGCCTCCGCGAGGATGCCGACCAGGTCCGTGCCGGGGCGCCTGCGCCGCGCCTCCAGGAGGTCGTAGAAGAACTCGAAGATCTCGCTCTGGATCGACGCCAGACGCAGCCGCTCGTCGCCCGACAGCTCCACGTATGACGAGTCGCGGAAGCCGATCATCCTCCGGGTCATGTCGATCAGGGCGTGCGCGTCGTCGTATCCGATGTCCATCATCCCCATGAGCGCGCCGGCGGGCAGCTCGGGACCGATCTGTGTGGCGAAGTCGCATCCCCCGTCGGAGAGCGCGCGATCGACAGCGGCGTCCACCAGGACGGTCACCCGGCGGGCGATCCGGTCGATCGTCTCGGGTGCGAAGGCACGGTGCATCAGCTGCCGGAGGAGACGGTGCCGCGGCGGGTCCGACGACACCAGCATCCGGCCCGCGGCGGTGTCCGCCTCGTTGCGGTACGACCCGCCGAGCATCGCGCCGCCGGACGACAGGAACGAGGCGTGATCCAGGTATGCCGCCGTGACGTCGCCGTAGCTGGTCAGCGCCCAGAACCCGGACCCGTCCGGGAGCGGGTGCCAATGGACCGGGTCGTGCTCGCGCAGCGAGCGGAGCATGCCGTGGTGCTCGCCCCGGGCGAACACGTCGACGTCCGTCAGGTCGACGACTTCCGGTGTCATGAGGCGCCGCACCTCCGCGCGGTCACGAGATCCGCCAGCTCGCCGAGCACCGTCACGGTCAGCACGTCGTGCATGTCGAGGGAGACGCCGAGGTCGCCGCCGATCCGGCGGCGCAGGCGGAAGGAGAGCATGGAGTTGCCGCCGAGGGCGAAGAAGTCGTCGTGGACGCCCACCTCCTCCACGCCCAGCAGGTCCTCCCACACCTTCGCCAGGTAGTGTTCGACCTCGTTGCGCGGGGGGACGGCGGTGCTGCGACGGCGAAGCTCGTCACGGGCCATCCGGAGCAATCGGCCGGTGTCGCGTTTGCCGTGGTCGTTCGCCGGTATCTCACGTACCAGTGCGAAGGCTCCGGGGACCATGTAATCGGGCAGCACCTCGGCGGCGTGGTCCCGCAGGTCGCGCAGCGACAGCGCCTCACCCGCCACCAGCGCGACCAGATGCTTGCCGTCGCCCTCGCCGCTCACCACGACGGCGAGGTCGCGAACGCCGGGGTATCGGCTCAGGAGCCGCTCCACCTCCCGCGGCTCCACCCGGTAGCCGCGCACCTTGACCTGGTCGTCCACCCGGCCCACGAACTCGAGCAGGCCGTCGTCGCGGCGTCGGGCGAGGTCCCCTGTGGCGTACATCCGGCCGCAGTCCGGAGCGAAGGGATCGGGCAGGAAGCGCGAGGCGGTCAGACCTGGCTGCCCGAGATAGCCGCGGGCCACCCCCGGCCCGCCGATGAAGATCTCACCGACCTGGCCGTCGACGACCGGCCGGCGGTCGCCGTCCAGCAGGTAGACACCCGCTCCGGTCAAGGGGACGCCGATCGGCACGTTCACCTCGTCGGGGCCGACCGCCTCGATGTGGTACGCGGTGCATGCGGTGGTTCCCTCGGTCGGGCCGTACAGGTTGTGGAAGGCGCCCGCGAACGAGCCGGACAGCAGTTCCCTGCAGGCCGACGGGAGGATGACGTCGCCGCCCGTGTGCAGGATCCGCAGGCTGGAGAACGCCTCCCGGTCCTCGTGCACGACGTGGTTGACCGCCATGGTGGGCGCGAGCATGGCGGTGACGCGCTGTCGTCGCAGCTCGCGTTGCAGGTCCGTGGCGACGAGGTCGGGCATGGTCGGCAGGACCACGATCTCCGCCCCGGCGGCCAGCGTGCACCAGACCTCGAAGTTGAAGGCGTCGAACGACAGGCTGGAGACGTGGCCCACCCGATCCTCGGGCACGAGCCGGGGCAGCGCGGAATTGAGCGCGAAGTAGCCGAGGTTGCGGTGTTCCAGCACGATGGCCTTGGGCACCCCGGAGGACCCCGAGGTGAACAGGACGCACGCCGCCTGGCATCCCAGCACGTCGTCGCCCGTCAACGGCGCGTCGTCCTGCCCGGTGAGCCGCTCGGTGAGCTCCTCGACCGTCACGGCGGTCACCCCGGCCGACGCGAGACCGGGCAGCAGCCGGGACGAGGTGATCACCAGGCGCGCCCCGCTGTCGCGGATCATCAGGTCACGCCGGGCGTCGGGATACCGGGTGTCGACGGGGACGTAGGCCCCGCCGGCCTTCAGGATCGCCAGGAGCGCGACGAAGACGTCGGCTCCCCTGGGCAGGTACACCGCCACCCGGTCCTCACGCGAGACCCCCGATCGTCTCAGGGCCGCGGCCATGCGCCCGGACTCCCGGTCGAGGTCGCGGTACGTCAAGGCACGGTCGGCGTCCGTCACCGCGCCGCGGTCGCCGTGGAGCCTGACGGTTTCGCCCACGATCGCGGTCAGGGTGTCGTGGGGGCACGTGGCCCGGCCGGCGCACTGCGGGCCGGGCCACGCGTCGCCGGTCGCCTCGACGGCGGCGATGCACCCTTCGTAGTCGCCTTCCCGTCCTGCCGGGCGCCACCCCGGCGGAAGCGGCCGCTCCACGGGCCAGACGCTGAGATGCCCGGCGTCAGAGCGCACGACCGAGAACCTGCGTCCGGTGTCGTTCCAGGTAGCCGCATCAGATCGCATGGCCGGACCCTTTCCGGAGTGTCGACAGAACGGTCGAAAGGACGTCGGGATGCACCAGCAGGTCGTTCCGGCTCGCCGCGACGCGCACCGTCCGGGTGGCGGTGGCGCCGGGCCAATCCGGCGCGCAGGAGTGGTCGCGAGAGACGATCTGCACCGCGGGCCCGCCCCAGTGTGACCAGCACGCGTTGTGCGCGGCGATCAGATGACCCAGCCAGTCGCGGTAGAAGTCCGCCACCGCCTTGGCCTCCGCGCGGGCGACGGCCGCCTCCCCATGGGCGGCGGCTCTTTCGCCCAGCTCCAGCAGCCCCTCGTGACCGCGCCGGAGCGCCTCTTCCGGTTCGTCCCGGATCAAGGCGGCGTCGAAGGCCGGCGGCGGGGTGCGCTCCTCCCCTGTCAGGCCCAGCAGTTCGCCCAGCTTCTCACTGGCGAGCACGTACTGCTCCTCGATGGCCCGGGCCGTCGCCGGTTCACCGTCGAACAGCACAAGAGGCACCGGTGCGCCGCCGGCCGCGCGGATCGAGGCGGCGACCTCCTGAGCGATGGGCGCGGCCATACAGTACGCGAGCACCGCCAGCACCCTGCCGCCGGACGAGCCGTGCCCGTCCAGCAGCCCTTCGGCGTACGAGGCCGCGGTCAGCAGGCGCGGAAAGGGGGGCTTCAGCAGGTAGTGGACGGTGTAGCCGTGTGACTCGAGGCCAAGGGACGAGACGGGGGCCTCGGCCCGCCGGCCGGGGTAGTCGAGCACCAGCACGACGCCGCCGGCCGCGCCCGAGGTGTCATCCGCCAGACACTGTTCATCCATGTTCCATCCCTGTCTGCGAGGTCGTCGGCAGGGCCTCGACGCCCGCCGCCGGTCCCGACTCGACCGGCTGAGGCGACAGGGCCCAGGTGACGGGCATGGCCAGCGCCGCCCCGGTCACCACCACATAGAGCACCGCGGCGCCGATGAGGACGACGTCGGCGCCCAGCCCGGCCGCCATGGGCCCGACGATCGCCAAGCCGATCGGGCGCAGCACGGTGGAGCCCAGCCAGTCGTAGGAGACGACACGAGACAGCACCCGTTCGGGCACGTGGTTCTGCAGCGTCGCCTCCCAGACCGCGTCCGCGAAGGCTATGGCCGCGCCGAAGAGCAGCGACGTCGCGGCGAGCAGGTACACCGGCGCGGCGAAGGCCAGTGCGACCAGCACGACCGGCGCCGTCAGCAGCGCTCCGCCGAGGGCCGCCAGCGGGCGGGCCGGATGCCACCGGATCGCCGCGAAGCTGCCCAGCAGCGAGCCCACGCCGAGACACGCGGACATCACCGCCCAGGCGGTCTCGCCGCCCAGCGACGTCTCGGACACCAGGGGGCCGAGCACCATGAAGGCGGACAAGACCGCGAACTGGAACAACGCGAAGTTGAAGATCCAGGAGCGCAGCCACGAGCGGGACGTCACCTCTCCCCAGCCGTCGGCCAGGTCCCGGAGGAAACTGTTGCGTTCCTTCGCCGCGCCGCGCTCGGGCGTACGGACGCGCAGCAGCAACAGTCCGCTGATGCCGAACGAGGCCGCGTCGATGGCGAGGGTCCAGGCGGGGCTGGACACCGCGAGGATCACTCCGGCGAGCACGGGCCCGAGGATCCCCGCCATGCTGGACATCGAGTACATGAGGGCGCTGCCGCGTTGCCTCAGCTCGGACGGCAGCAACTGGGCCAGCAGCCCGCTCGACGCGGGGCGGTAGAAGGCACTGGCCGTGCCGTGGACGGCCTGCAGGACCACCATGGCCCACAGGGGGGCGTGGCCGGTGAAGAGCAGGGCGGCGAAGACGGCCTGGCTGACCAGGCGTACGACGTCGGATGCCACCATGATCAGCTGCCGGGGCAGCCGGTCCGCCCACACGCCGCCGGTCAGCACGAAGACCGCGAGCGGGACGGTGCGGGCCAGCAGCACGACGCCGAGCGCGGTGGCGGACCCGGTCACCTCCAGCACCGCGAAGGCCAGTGCCACCGTGACGATCTGGTCACCGAGAAAAGACGCGGTGTTCGCGAGGAACACCGAACGGTAGCCGGGTGACCGCAGGGGGGCCAGCGAATCCTTCAGTGCCACCCTCACCGAGGGCTCCTTCCTTCCGTTCGGCCACCGTCGCACCTACCGGGGACACGCCTGCCTTCCCGCCGTGTCCGCGGGCTTCCCGGGGTGCGGGTCGTGCGGGTGTCGCGGCTCTGTGCCCCGCGGCCGGATGCCGCGCGGCGGCCCGTCTCCGCCGGGCGTGCCGGCCGGGGCGACGAGTCGCCGGAGTGCCCGCCGGAGGATGTCCCGGCTCGCCGATCCGCGTCCGGTCACGCCTTGTCCGCCGCTTGTCCGCCGCCCCTCGTCATCCACGGAGGATTTCGCAGTCAACCCGCCCCTGGCTGCCAATGCCGTCACTCACGGAACAACGCGCGCACTTGAGCACAAGCTCGTATAAATCCCACCGGCACAGGGCCCTATAATCACAGCAATCAACTCCGCGATCAACTCCCGTTCACTGCCACGAAACGCAGGCACGACAAGCCCGCATCGCGTTACTCGCCGTACCTGCCGGTCACCGCGGAGATTCGGCGGATCCGGACGTTTAGGGCAATCTAATTCGGCATTTCGGTCCGTACGTTTTCCCGTCCAGGCTCCCCGGGTCGCTCGTCCGGTGGCGCGCCGTCGCCACAGGCGAAATCTGCTACCTTCGCATATCGGTAAACAGCGGAATCGGTGGCAGAGGCATCGGAGCGGCCGAAGCGCCCAAGGTTCCCGCCAGCATCTGGAAAACGGTCACTCGCGGGCCGCGGACGTCCCGCCCCTAGTCGCCCCAGTGGGAGATGTCGCCGGCATGATCAGAGAAGCGTGTGGAGTCTTCGGGGTAAGGGCGCCCGGGCAGCCCGTCTCCCACATCACCTATCTCGGCCTGTACGCCTTGCAGCACCGGGGCCAGGAATCGGCCGGCATCGCCGTCGGCGACGGCAGCCGCATCCTCGTCGACAAGGGCATGGGACTGGTGTCCTCGGTCTTCGACGACCACCGCCTCGCCGCCCTCCAGGGCCACGTGGCGATCGGCCACACCCGTTACTCCACCACGGGGGCGAGCACCTGGTGCAACGCCCAGCCCGTTCACCGTGCCGCCGGCGGCGCCGATTTCGCGCTGGCGCACAACGGCAACCTCGTCAACGCGGCCGAACTCGCCGACGAGGCGGGCGTCGCCGCGGGCGAGGCGACCAGCGACAGCGACCTGGTCGCCGAACTCCTCGTCGCCGAACTGCCCGCGTCCGCCGGCCTCGGCCACGCCGAGGGAGACCCGCTGGAGCGGGCCCTCGTCTCGGTCCTGCCGCGGCTGCGGGGGGCGTTCTGCTTCGTGATCAGCGACCAGGACCGGCTGATCGGCGTACGCGACCCCAACGGTTTCCGCCCGCTCTTCCTCGGCCGCCACCCGGACGGCTGGGTCCTCGCCTCCGAGACCCCGGCGCTCGACGTGGTCGGCGCCGAGACCGTCCGCGAGATCGAAGCCGGCGAGATGGTGGTCATCGACGGCTCCGGGATCCGCAGCGTGCGCCCGTTCCCCGCCGAGGCGGTGAGCCCCCGGCTCTGCTCCTTCGAGTTCGTCTACTTCGCCCGGCCCGACGGCAGGCTGCGCGGTCAGAGCGTCCACGCCGCCCGCAGGCGGATGGGCATGCAACTGGCGATCGAGGCGCCCGTCGACGCGGACCTCGTCGTGCCGGTGCCGGAGTCCGCCATCCCGGGCGCCCAGGGCTACGCGCAGCAGTCCGGCATCCCGTATGGGGACGGGTTCATCAAGAACCGGTACATCGGCCGGACGTTCATCGCTCCCACCCAGGAGCTGCGCCGCAACGCGGTGCGCATCAAGCTCAACCCGATCGAGGAGAACGTCGCCGGTCAGCGGCTCGTGGTCGTGGAGGACTCGATCGTCCGCGGCACCACCCTGCGGGAGACGCTGCGCATGCTCCGCAAGGCCGGCGCGATCGAGATCCACCTGAGGGTCCTGTCCCCGCCGTACCGGTGGCCCTGCCACTATGGCATGGACACCTCCGACCGGAGCAAGCTCCTGGCCGCCAACCTCAGCGTCGAGGGCATCCGCGACTACCTCGGCGTCGACTCCCTCGCCTACCTCGACATCGGCCGCATGCTCGCGGCCATCACGCCCGAGGACGACGGCTTCTGCACGGCGTGCATGACCGGGGAGTATCCGGTTCCGGTCTCCGTCCGCTCCGGCAAGGACGCGCTCGAGCGGGTCTGACACGACGACGCGAGGACGGCCGCCGCGACCGGGAGCGCCCCGGCGCCCGCGAAGACGGGGCACCGCGCGCCCCCGGCCGTCAGCAGAGGCCGAAGGGCGGTTTGAGGAACTCGGGCCGGCCGCCCTCACGGCGGATGGCCGCGTCCGCCGTGATCGGTGCGAAGACCTCCTGCGGGACCGGGCAGTCCCAGGCTTCGCCCAGCACGACGGTCGAGGCGAGCCTGCCGATCTCGTCGGACCCGCGGGCGCCGTGACCGTTGCCGCCGACGGCCACGGTCAGACCGTCCTCGACGCGGCCGATGTAGGGATAGCGGGACGGGGTCTTCTCGATGATGCAGCAGGCCGGACGGACGGACTCCGGCTTCAGCTCGGGGACCAGCATCTGCATCATCGACGTCAGGAACGCCTGCTGCCGCGAGGTGATCTCCTGCCTGGCGTACCAGGAGACCATCTCCTCGACGGTCCGCAACTCCTCGACGAGAGGCTGCATCCCCGGCCCTATCCGCATGTACCAGCGGCCGTCCGGGTATCGGATCGGCGGCAGCATGTAGAGCGACATGTTGTCGTCGCCCGTGTCCTCGGGATCGACGGTCACCAGGGCGGGCAGGTGTCGCAGCCGGTCGAGCTGGTGGTCGCCGACCTCGAACAACAGGTTCGGTTCCGTGAAGGCGTAGAGGGCGAGCTCGCATCCGGCGGGCAGGACGTTGTTGTGGTTCGTCAGGGCGCCGGTGGCGATGAGCACCTTCTCCGCCCTGATCTGCCTGTCGCCTCCGTCGCCCGCCACCCGCAGCCGCCACAGACCCGAGCCCTCCTCCTTCCGGATTCCGGTGACCGCCGCGCGCAGGACCCGGCCTCCCGCCGCGACGGTGAGGGCCAGCTGGGCCTGCACGAGCCGCCTCGGGTTGAGATAGCCGGCCTGTTCGCGCTCCAGCAGACCCTCGGCTCCCCCGGGAAAGGGCGGGACGCCGAGTCCGGGGAACTCGGCGCGCAGCTCCTCTTCCCGCAGCCGCTCCACGACGATGCCGTCGGCCTGGCACTGGCGCAGGATCGCCACCGTCTTGTGCCCGATCGACTTCGCCATCAGGACGAGCGAGCCGCACTCGTGGAAGAACCGGACCCCCGACTCGGATTCGATGTCCCGGAAGCGTTCCAGAGACCGCGCGTCCGTGGTCCCCCAGACCGCGTCCCATCCCAGGCGCCGGGTGATCCTCGCCTCGTCGAAGTACGCGCCGAACGCGTACTGGCTGACGGGGTCGCCGCCCCTGGGCTCCGCGGGACCGATCACCAGAACGTCCGCGCCGCTGCGGCTGAGGTGCTTGGCGGCCGCGGAGCCGAACATCCCGGCTCCTACAACGACGACCTCAAAGATGTCCGACATGACCCTCCACGTTCGGGACTGCTGTTCGTGCGACGTCGCGGTTCGCGGCGTTCGGCCCATCCGGGCTCCCGGGGCGGCGGGGAGGACCTCAGATGTGCGGCACCGGCGCGGCGGAGGATGCCGGCCCGCGCCCGGCTCCTGCCGGGGCGGTGCGGCGCCCTCGGCCCCCCGTACGCGCGCACGCCCGCGGCGAGGAAACGGCGTCTTCCTCGGGGTTCTGCACGGCGAGAATCCTCCCGGAAGGGCGGACCACCGATATCGGACGTCCTTAAAACCGGTTTGCGCAAGGTTTCCGCGCACCCCGGGCCGAATAACCCTGAGCCGGATGAAGTCGCACCTTTGTCAGCCCAGTTCAGAACCGGCCCTGTGTGATCGTCCATGGAGAATACGCATCCCCGAGCGCATCCACAAGTTCCCCATTCGGCTCTTCGTGACTTGTGCCCGGACTTGCCCGACTGGTAGTTGTGTGTTGTGCGGACATGCGGAATGTGCGAGATTCGGGGAGTTCCGGTAAGCCTGCCCAGACACCGGCACGCATGAGCGCGAAATGCCTTCCACGGGAACCACAAGTACGGCGGATCCCTCTACCGGCCGGTCACCCGCGGCATTCGGGGCACCCCACGGCCCCGCCCCGGGTTCGTCTGCGGCCGTACGGCTTTTCTGCCTGCCTTATGCGGGCGGTTCCGCCGCCGTATACCGGAGTTGGGGGGCCGCGCTCGGTCCGCGTTTCCCAGTCACCGCCGTCGAATATCCCGGCCGCGGCCGGCGTATCCGGGAACCGGTGGCCACGTCGGCGTCCGCCCTGGTGGACCTGCTCGTGGCCGAGCTCGCGGAGGACATGCGGGCCACGCCTTTCGCGATCTTCGGTCACAGCCTGGGAGGCCGGCTGGCCTTTCAGCTGGCGCACGAGCTCGGACGCCGCGGGCTGCCCCGTCCCAGGAGGCTGTTCGTCTCGGCGGCCGCGGCCCCGTTCCACCTCGGATGGGGCGCGCTCCACTCGCTCCCCGAGCCCGAACTTCTGGCGGCGCTCGAACGACTCGGCGGCGCCCCCGCCGAAGCGCTCGCGAACCGGGAGTTCGTCGAGTTCATGCTTCCGGTGGTCCGCGCCGATCTGCGCCTCGCGGAAACCTGGTCGTTTCTTCCGGAGGAGCCCCTCGACATTCCGGTCTCACTTCTCGGCGGCATTTCGGACCCCCTCGTTCCTCCTCACGAGATGGAAAGATGGCGAGGCTTCTTCGCCGGCGAGATCCTGCGCCGCAGCTATCCGGGGGGCCACTTCTATCTCCGCACGGAGGAGGAGTCGCTGCTGCGTGACGTGAGCGCTGCCCTGTCGGACGCGCTCCGCTCCACGGAGTGAAACGACCACGGAGCAGCACGTAGGCCTTCACACGGGCATCGGCCGCCCGGTCCGGCGAGCCCGCCGACGCGCTCGCCGATCTCGTCGCCCCCTTCTCACCGGTATGACTTCCCGGTCGTGATTCCAGCCCCCCAAGCGGAAAGCAGGCTGTTGCCACCATGCGTGATAAGGAGCACTTCGCCGCGTCTTTCGAGCAGGAGCGCGCCTACGTCCTCGACCGGCTGGGAGCCGGCGACGCCGTGCACCGGGCCTGGACTCTGGAGGGAGCGCTGCCGGTGGAGACCGTGCGGCAGGCTCTCGCGCAGCTGACGGAGCGGCACGAGATCCTCCGCACCCACCTCCACGACACCGCGGCCGAGCTCGTCCAGATCGTCCGCGACCGGGTGGACGCGGACTTCGGCTTCGAGGACCTGTCCGAGGCGGACGACCGGGACCGGCGCGCGCGGCAGCTCGCCGCGTCCTTCGCGCAGCGGCCCTTCGACCTCGGCGCCGCCCCGTTGTGGCGCGTGCTCCTGATGCGGCTGCGCGCCGACAGGCACGTGGTGGTGCTGTCCATGCACGCGGCGGTCGCGGACACCGAGACGGTCGTCCGGCTCTTCGAGGAGCTCCTCGAGTGCGTCACAGCCGGCCGTACGGGGGAGACGGCGACCGCCGCCCCCCGGCAGTACCGGGAGCACGCGGCCCGGCAGCGCGCTCTGGACGCCGGGGCCATGGCCGAGCAGGAGGCCTACTGGCTCGGCCACCTGGAGGGCGAGCTCCTGCCGGCCGAACTGCCCGTGTCCCGGCGGCGCCCCGCGGACCGGACGTCCGGCTGCGGCCGGCATCGGCGCCTCCTTCCGGCCGCGCTCGCGGCCGAGGCGGAACGCCTCGCGGAGGACGTCGGCTGCTCGCTCTCCGCGGTGCTGACGGCGGGTTTCGCGGCGCTGCTCTACCGGTACGGCGCCCGTTCCGAGGTGACCTTCGGCTCCCCCCTGTCCACCCGGCGGGGGCCGTCCGGCGAGACGATGCTGGGCAACTGCGAGAACCTGGCCGTGATGCGCCTGGCGCTCCGCGGGGACACGACCTTCGAGGAGACGGTCCGGCTGACGGCCGACCGCCTGGCACGGGCGGAGGCGAACCGGGACTACCCCTACCAGCGGCTGCTCCGCGCCCTGGGCATGCCGTGGGACGCGCGCGTTCCCCCCGTCTTCCGGATCCTCTTCGATCCGGAACCGTGCCGGGAACCGGCCCGGAGCCTGTCCCGGCCGGGTGAGCTCGTCGTGGACGACTTCGACGTCCCGCCGTCGTCGGCCGCGCACGACCTACGGGCGATCGTACGACCGACGGCGCAGGGCCTGGCCCTCGACTGGATCTTCGACACCGGCGTCTTCGAGCCGGAGCTGATCGCGCAGGTCGCGGATCACTTCGTCGGGCTGCTCTCCGCGGCGGTCGAGGAGCCCGGCGCGCCGGTCGCGACGCTCGCCTTCCTCTCCCCCGCGGACATGGACGCCATCAGGCGAAGGTGGAACACGGCCCGGACGCCGTACCGCCGGCACTGCGCTCACCGGCTGATCGAGGAGCAGGTCGCCCGCACCCCGGAGACCGTCGCCGTGGAGTTCGCGGATCGGCGTCTGAGCTACTCGGAGCTGAACCGGCGAGCGAACCGGCTCGCCCGCCACCTCGTCTCGCTGGGCGCGTCGCGGGGAGACATGGTCGGCCTCTGCATGGACAGGTCCGCCGACCTCGTCGTGGCCGTGGTGGCCATCCTCAAGGCCGGCTGCGTCGTGGTGCCGCTGGACGCCGCCTATCCGCCGGACCGCCTGCGATTCATGCTCCAGGACGCCGGCGTGCGCACGGTCGTGACCGCCCGCGTGCTCGTGGAGCGTGTCGCGGCTCTGGCCGAGCTGTTCGAGGGGCTGACCAGGGTCGAGGTGGACGCGGACCGGAGCGTGATCGCCCGAGCCGCGGATCACGACCTGGAGGACGGCCCGGAGGACGGCCTGCCTCCGGAAGCGGCCGCCTACTGCATCTACACCTCCGGCTCCACGGGGCGTCCCAAGGGCGTGGTCGTGGAGCACGCGGCACTGGCCAATCTCGTCCAGTGGCACCTGGACACCTGGCTGACGGGCGTCGGCATCCGGACGCTCCTGTACTCGCCCATCAGCTTCGACGTCGCGTTCCACGAACTGCTGGCGGGACTGTGCTCGGGCGCGACCCTGATGCAGATCGACGAGGACACCAGGCGCAACCCGATGGCGCTGCTCGAGTTCGTCCGGCAGCGGCGCGTCGAGAAGTGGTACATGCCCTTCGTCACCCTGCAGCAGGTCGCGCAGGCCGCGCGGACCTCCGCGGCCCCCGAGCATCTGAAGGAGCTGATCGTCGGTGGCGAAGTGCTCCGGATCACGCCGGAAATACGGGACTTCGCGCGCCGGACCGGGTGTGTGATCCGCAATCACTACGGATCGACGGAGTGCATCGACGTCGCGACCCACACGCTGTCGGGCGATCCCGATCTGTGGCCGGACGTGGTCCCCATCGGGCGGGCGAACGTCCACAACATGAACCTCTACATCCTGGACGACGCACGGCAGTTGGTGCCGGTCGGCGTGGTGGGCGAGATCTACGGCGAAGGCGACAGCCTCGCCCGGGGCTACCACGGCAGGCCGGAGCTGACACGGGAGCGGTTCGTCTCCAGCCCGTTCGGCACCCAGGGCGCCCGCCTCTACCGGACCGGCGACCTCGGCCGCTACCTGCCGGACGGCACGATCGAATGCCTCGGCAGAGTCGACAACCAGGTGAAGATACGGGGGTTCCGCGTCGAGCCCAGCGAGGTCGAGGCGGTCCTCGCGCAGCACCCGGCGGTCGCGGAGTGCGCGGTCGCCGCCAAGGCCGGGAACGGGGGACGTGCCCGGCTCCTCGCGTACGTCGTACTCCGGGAGGGCCGGGACGGGTCGGCGGCGCCGGAGGAGCTCCGCGTTCACCTGGCCGAGCGGCTCCCCGGCTACATGGTTCCGGCGGCCGTCGTCGTGCTCGGCGCGCTGCCGCTCACGCCGAGCGGCAAGGTCGACGTACGCGGGCTGCCCGACGTCCGCCCGCGGCAGGCGGAGCAACCGCCGCGCGTCTCCGGCGACCTGCGGGAGTCCATCTCCCGCATCTGGTCGGAGCTGCTGGAGACGCCGGAGATCGACGCGGGGAAGACCTTCTTCGAATTGGGCGGCGACTCCGTCCTGCTCGTGCGGGCGCACCAGCGGATCGCCGAGGCGGTGGGACGGGAGCTGCCGGTGGACACGCTGTTCCGGCATCCCACCGTGGAGGCTCTGGCGCGTTTCCTGGAGAAGCCGGACCAGCGATCCGGAGACGCGGAGCCGGAGGACGGGCGGCGGGACGATCGTCCGGCCGGCGCCCCGGCCGGACGAGACCTCGCCGTCATCGGCATGGCCTGCAGGGTGCCGGGCGCCGACGACGTCACCCGATTCTGGTCCAACCTCCGCGACGGGGTCGAGTCCGTCCGGACGCTGCCGCCCTCCGAGATCCTGGAGCTCGACACGAAGCAGACCCGGGATCCGCACTTCGTCCCGAGGGCCGCCATGATCCCCGGCATCGACCTTTTCGACGCCGCCTTCTTCGGCTACAGCCCCGCCGAGGCGGCCGTGATCGACCCGCAGCAGCGTCTCTTCCTCGAGTGCGCGTGGGAGGCGATCGAGGACGCGGGGGTCGACACCGGTTCCGTCCGCGTCGGCGTGTACGCGGGCGCGAGCCTCAGCACCTATCTCGTCAACAACGTCCTGCCCGCCAAGCTCAGGTCGGGGACGTTCCTGAGCCACCGCCAGTTCGACGAGGCGACGGAGCTGCGCATCGAGCAGGGCAACGCCCGTGACCACCTGCCGACGCGGGTCTCGTTCAAGCTCGACCTGCGGGGACCGAGCGTGAACGTGCAGTCCACCTGCTCGACCTCGCTGGTCGCGGTGCACATGGCGCGCCAGGCCCTGCTCGACGGCGACTGCGACGTGGCGCTGGCGGGCGGTGTGTCGATCATCACGCCGCAGAACACCGGCTATCTGTGGCGAGACGGCATGATGGTCTCCCCCGACGGGCGCTGCCGCGCCTTCGACGCCGAGGCCGACGGCACCGTGTTCGGCAACGGCCTCGGCGCGGTGGTGCTCAAACCCCTCTCCCGGGCGATCGCCGACGGCGATCACATCTACGCGGTGATCAAGGGGTCGGCGGTCAACAACGACGGCGCGCTCAAGATGGACTACACCGGGCCGAGCGTGGAAGCCCAGGCGGAGGTCGTCGCCATGGCTCACCGCAGCGCCGGCGTCTCGGCCGACGAGATCTCCTACGTCGAGGCCCACGGCACGGGTACCAAGCTCGGCGACCCCGTGGAGATCGCCGGCCTGACGGAGGCGTTCCGGCGCAGCGCCGGGCGCGGCGGCGCGTACTGCGCGATCGGCTCGGTCAAGACGAACATCGGCCACCTCGACGAGGCGGCGGGGGTGATCGGGCTCATCAAGACGGCGCTCAGCCTGTATCACCGGGAGATACCGCCCAGCCTCCACTACAGGTCGCCGAACCCGCTCGCCGGCCTGGAGACGAGTCCTTTCTATGTCAACACGCGGCTGCGCCACTGGGAGACGCCGGACGGCCGCCCCCGGCGTGCCGGTGTGAGCTCCTTCGGCATGGGCGGCACGAACTGCCACGTCGTCCTGGAGGAACCGCCCGCGGTGGTGCGTAAGCCCCCGGAGCACGATCGGCCGGTGCACATCCTGCCCGTCTCGGCGCGTTCCGCCGACGCCCTGCGCGGCACCATGCACCGCTATCTCCGCCACCTGGAGGGACAGGACGACGCCGCGCTGCCGGACATCTGTTTCTCGGCGGCGACGGGCCGGCGGCACTTCGGATGGCGGGTCGCGGTCCTGGCCGGGAACGTCGAGGACGCGCGTTCCCGGCTCGCGGAGATGCTGGCCGCTCCGGACCTCGCCGAGGTCGCCTCACACGTCGGAGACCGGCCGCCGCCGGTCGCCTTCCTCTTCACCGGGCAGGGGTCGCAGTACACCGGGATGGGCGGCTCCCTCTATGAGACCCAGCCCGTCTTCCGCGAGGCCGTCGACCGTTGCGACGAGATTCTGCGCCCCCTGATCGGCCGATCCCTCGTCTCCATGCTGTACGGGCCGGACCCCGTCCCGCTCGACGGCACCGAGACGGCGCAACCGGCCCTGTTCGCGGTCGGCTACGCGCTCAGCAGGCTCTGGAAGTCGTGGGGCGTCGAACCCGATCTCCTGGTGGGTCACAGCCTCGGGGAGTACGTCGCCGCGTGCGTCGCCGGCGTGTTCAGCCTGGAGGACGGGCTGAAGCTGGTCGCGGCCAGGGCCCGGCTGATGGCGGACCTGCCTCGCACGGGCGGCATGCTCCAGGTGAACGCCGGTGTGGAGAAGGTGGCACCATACCTGGAAGGGCTCGCCGACGCCGTCTCGACAGCGTCGGTGAACGCGCCCGACCTCACCGTGATCTCGGGCCGGTCGGACGTCCTGGAAGCCGTCCGGCGGGAGCTCCTGCGGAAGGAGGGCGTGGACGCGTTACCGCTCGACGTCTCGCACGCCTTCCATTCGCCGTTGATGGAGCCGGTGCTCGAACCCTTCCGGGCCGTGGCGGAGACCGTCCGCTACTCGCCGCCCTCGATCGACATCGTCTCCAACGTGACGGGCGCCCCCGCCGGACCGGGAGACATGGAATCGGCCGGCTACTGGGTCCGGCACGTCGTCGAGCCCGTCCGGTTCGACCAGGCCGTGCGGGTCGCCGACGAGCGCGGAATCCGTCTCTTCGTCGAGCTCGGGCCGAAGCCGACGCTCATCAACCTCGCACGGCGGCGTCTGCGAGGCCGGGACGCCCTGTGGCTGCCGAGCCTCACGCCGCGGGACCCGCACGCCGCCGTCGCCGGCCTGCGCGAGCTCTACCTCGCGGGCGCGCAGGTGGACTGGTCCGGCTTCGACGCGCCCTTCCGCCGCCGCCGTAAGCCGCTGCCGACCTACGCCTTCCAGCGCCGGCGCCACTGGCTGGGGCCCGACCCGACGGCGGCGGAGCCCGCCTCCGGTTCGCGCGGGGACGCCGCCACGCCCGCGGCCCCTGCCGGCCGGTCGGCGGCGCCGCAGGCCCTCACGGTCACGTGGGAGCCGGCGACGCCCGGACCCGCACCGCGCTCGGCCGGGCGCCGCTTCGTCGTCATGGGCGGGCAGGACGGCCTCGCGGCCCGGCTCGCCCATCGCCTGAGGGAGCGTGGTCACGCCTGCGCCGAGGTGGTCGCGTACGGCGACGCGGGGCCGGGCGCCGATCCGTCCCCGGACGGCGTGTCGCCCGCGCGGCTGTCCGAGGCGCTCGCCGGGGTCGCCGGTGACCCGGAGGGGCTGCACCTGGTCTTCGCGCCCGAGTGCTCCGGCGTCACCGACGTGCCCGCCGCCGCGGCGCGGCTGCTGGCCGACGCCAGAGCGATCCTGGAGTTCGCGGTCGGATCACCGCCTGCCGCCGGGCTCTGGTTCGTCACGCGGTCGGCGGGGCTCGACGCGCCGGCCACCGAAGCGGAGCTGGCCCAGTCGGGGCTGGCCGCCCTGGCGCGGACCGTCAACACCGAGCATCCGGAACTCGCCTGCGTCGCGCTGACCCTGCCCGCGGCCGGGGACGGCGATCTCGACGTGGTCGCCGGCCTGCTGGAAGGGGGCGCTCCCGAAGGCGAGGAGCAGCTGGCGGTCCACGAGGGACGTGTCTGGCAGGCACGGCTGGAGGCTCTGCCCGCCCTCCCGGGGTCCCCGGGGGAGACGGCCGCGCAGCTGCCGATCCGGCCCGGCGGCGTGTATCTGATAACCGGCGGCACCGGGGCGCTCGGCCTGCGGCTCGCGGCCGCGGTCGCGAGGTTCCGGCCCCGGCGTCTGGTCCTCGTCAGCCGCCACGGCGAATCCCGGGCCGGCGACGAGGCGGCGGCCTGGGCGGAGCTGGAGGCGACGGGAGTGCGGGTGGACACGGTCCGCGCGGACGTCGCGGACGAGGCGCGGATGCGCGAGATCCTGGCCGGCTGCGGCCCGGACCTGCGCGGGGTGTTCCACTGCGCGGGCGTTCTGGACGACGGAATCCTCCTGCGGCAGACGTCGGCGAGGATGTCGGGCGTTCTCCGGCCGAAGGCGGCGGGCGCCTGGGTGCTCCATCGGCTCACCGAGGACCGTGACCTCGACTTCTTCGTCTTGTTCTCCTCCCTGGCCTCGGTCCTCGGCTACCCCGGTCAGGGCGGCTACGCCGCCGCGAACGGGTTCCTCGACGCCCTGGCCCGTTATCGGCGCCGGCGCGGTCTTCCGGCGCTCAGCGTGAGCTGGGGAAGCTGGGCCGGCGCGGGGATGACCGCCCGGCTCACCCCCGGGCAGCGGGCCCGGCTGCGGGACGAGGGCGAGCGCCCCATCCCGCGCGAGGAGGGCCTGGCGGCGCTGGCGGCGCTCATGACGGCGGGGCCGCCGCACGCCGCGGTGGCGGCCGTGGACTGGCCGGATTTCGCCGCCTCGCGCGCACGCAGGCCCGCCATGCTCAAGGCTCTGCTGGAGCCGCGGCCCGAGCCGGACCACGCAGCCGCCGAGGCGCCCTTCGCCGCGAGGCTTCGCGAGGCGCCGCCGGAGGACGCCCGCCGGATTCTGCGGGACACCGTCACCGCGATCGCGCGGAGCCTTCTCGGGGACGAGACGGCACGGGTCGATCCCGCCCGCGGCCTGGCGGAGATGGGCCTGGACTCGCTGGGAGCGCTCGACCTGCGCGGAAGGCTGCAGACCGAACTCGGCCTGAGCCTTCCCGCGACCCTGGCGTTCGAGCACCCGTGTGTCGACGCGCTGGTCCGGCATCTGGAGGAGCACCACTTCACCGAGGAGATCCAGGCAGTCCCGGACTCACGTCCCGCCGCGGCGGGCGATCTCGAGGCGGGCCGCGCCGAGGCGGCCGTCGTGAAGGCCGCCGATACAGCCGCCGAGACGGCCCCGCAGGCGCGGCGGGACCCGGCCGCGGAGGAAGCCGTGGCGATCATCGGCATGTCCTGCCGGTTCCCCGGCGCCGCCTCCCCCGAGGAGTTCTGGAAACTGCTGGTCGAGGGCCGGGACGCGGGGCGGGAGATCCCCGGGGAACGCTGGGATCTCGATCGGCTGTACGACCCCTCGCCGGACGCGCCGGGCAAGATGTACGTCCGGCGGATGGCGTTGATCGACGACGCGGAGTGCTTCGACGCGGCCTTCTTCGGCATCTCGCCGCGCGAGGCTGCCGCGATGGATCCGAGCCACCGGCTGCTGCTGGAGGCCGCCTGGGGCGCGGTCGAGGGCGCGGGGATCGATCCCGCGTCCCTCCGCGGCAGCGACACCGGGGTCTACCTCGGCTGTGACCAGTTCACCAACGACTACCTGCGCCTGGCGGAGCGCGGGCTGGGCTCCGAGCCCTACATCGCCACCGGTACGACGCTGAGCTTCTCCGCGGGACGCCTGTCGTACAAACTCGGCCTCCACGGTCCCAGCATGGTGATCGCCGCGGCCTGTTCCTCGTCGCTCGTCGCCCTGCACTCGGCCGTGCGGGCGATACGGCACGGGGAGTGCGGCATGGCGATCGTGGGAGGCGCGAAGCTCATGCTGGGCCCGGAGGAGACGGTCCAGCTGTGCAAGCTCCGCGCGCTCGCCCCGGACGGCCGGTCGAAGGCGTTCTCGGCCGGCGCGGACGGCTTCGGCCGGGGCGAAGGCTGCGCCGCGCTGCTGCTCAAGCGCCTCGACCGGGCCTTGGCCGACGGCGACCCGGTGCTGGCGGTGATCCGTGGCACCGCGGTCAACCACGACGGCCCGAGCTCGGGCCTGACGGTGCCGAACGCCGCGGCACAGGCCCGCCTCGTCGCCGGCGCGCTGGAGGACGCCCGGGTGGACCCCGCGGACGTGACCTACGTCGAGACGCACGGCACGGGCACCCAGCTGGGCGACCCCATCGAGCTCCGTGCGCTGGGAGAGACCTTCGGCGGTCGCGCCAGGCCCCTGCTGATCGGTTCGGTCAAGGCGAACATCGGTCATCTGGAGGAGGCGGCCGGTCTCGCGGGCGTGATCAAGGTGATGCTCGCGCTCCGCGACGGCTTCGTCCCGCCGCAGATCCACTGCGACGTCCTCACCGACAAGGTGGACTGGGACAGCCTGCCGCTTGTGGTCCAGCGCACCGGGATCGCCTGGCCGCCGGACGCGCCCAGGATCGCCGGTGTCAGCTCCTTCGGCATGAGCGGGACGAACGCGCATGTCGTGCTGGAGGCCTTCACGCCGCCCCCGCCGCGCGCCTGCCCCGGCCCCTTCGTCTTCCCTTTCTCGGCCCGGGACGAGACCGACCTCGTGGCCGCCGTCCGCCGCTTCGCCGAGGCCCTCACCGTGCCGTACGACCCGGGGGAGGTCGCCTACACCCTGCAGACCGGCCGGTCGCACCATCGCCTCCGGCTGGCCGTGGTGGCGCCCGGCGTCGGCGCGTTGCGCGCACGCCTGGAGGCCTTCCTGCAGGGCTCGTCCGGCGTCCCGGGCCTGGTCCGCGGGGAGGCCGGCGACGGGGAGGAGCGCCGTCTCGGCGCGGACGAGGCCGCGCGGCTGATCGAACGCCAGGATCTCGCCGGTATCGCCCAGGCGTGGTGCGACGGTCACGCGATCGGATGGCGCGACCTCTACGCGGCCGAGGTCCCACGCCGGATCCCGCTGCCGGCCTATCCCTTCAAGCGACAGCGGATCCGGATCGGCGAGGAGCTCGGTCGCGTCTCCGCGCCCGTTCCCGGCACCGTCGCGCCCGCGCCCACGCCCGCGCCCGCGACGCCGAATCCGGCGCCGTCCGCACCGTCCGCCCCGCCGGTTGCGCCGGAACCCGCGGCGGCGCCGGCGGCCTCGGGCGGAGGGCGTGACGTGGTGGACGATCTGCGCGGGCATGTCGCCGAGCTTCTCGGCATGGCACCGGACGACCTGACTCCCGCGGCGTCCCTCCACGACCTGGGCGCCGACTCGCTGACCTTCATGCGCGTCAGCCAGTTCATCCGCGACCGGTTCCAGACGGTGATCCCGTTCCAGCAACTGGTGGAAGAGACCTCGACGCTGCGGGAGCTGGCCTCCCTGGTGGCCGCACACCCCGCCGCGCCCCCGCCGGCCCCGTCGGCCGCGGCGCCGGCCGCACCGCCGCCATCCGAGCGCGGGTTCGCGTCCGGGCCGAGCGCCCTGCGGACGGGCCCCCAGACGACGGAACGGCTGACCGACCGGCAAGCCCGCTTCCTGTCGGAACTCGTCGAGGCCTACACGGCCCGCACCCGCGGGTCGAAACGCGAGGCGGAACGGGACAGGCCGGTGATGACCAACTGCCGGATGCCGCCGTTCCAGGCGCTCTGCAAGGAGATGTCCTACCCCATCGTCGTGGAACGCTCGTCCGGCGCGCGGTTCTGGGACGTGGACGGCAACGAGTACGTCGACATCTCCATGGGCTATGGCGTCCATCTGTTCGGCCACCAGCCCTCGTTCGTCGCCGAGGCGCTGCGGGCCCAGATCGACGACGGCTTCCACATCGGGCCGCAGGCGGTCCAGGCCGGGCGGGTGTCGCGCCTGCTGTGCGAGCTCACCGGCATGCAGCGCGCGGCGTTCTGCAACTCCGGGACCGAGGCGGTCATGGCCGCGCTGCGCTTCGCTCGCGCGGCGACCGCGCGTACCCGCTTCGTGATGTTCGAAGGCTCCTACCACGGCTGGTCGGACGGCACTTTGGCCCTGCCCGCCGGCCCCCGCGCCTCCATCCCCATGGCGCGCGGCGTCGGCGCGGGCGCCATGGACGACGTGGTCGTGCTGGAGTACGGGACGAGGGAGAGCCTGGAGACGATCCGGGAGCTCGGCCCTGAGCTGGCCGCGGTGCTGGTGGAACCCGTCCAGAGCAGGCGCCCCGACCTGCAGCCCACGGCGTTCCTGAGGGAGCTGCGCGAGGCGACGCGGGCGACGGGAACCGCGCTGATCTTCGACGAGGTGATCACCGGGTTCCGGGTCGGCCCGGGAGGCGCGCAGGCGTGGTCGGGGGTGGACGCCGACCTCGCGGTCTACGGGAAGATTCTCGGCGGCGGAACGCCGATCGGCGCGGTCGCGGGCCGGGCGAGGTTCATGGACACCGTCGACGGCGGGGCCTGGAACTACGGCGACGACTCCCGGCCGACAGTCCCGATGACGTTCTTCGGCGGCACCTTCAACAAGAACCCGCTGTCCATGGCGGCGGCCGAGGCGGTCCTGTCCCGCCTGAAGGCCGAAGGGCCGGAACTGCAGCGGCGTGTGGCCGAGAAGGTCGACCGGCTGGCCGACGACTTCAACGCCTTCTGCCGCCGGGAGGGGTTCCCGCTCCGGATCGTGCACTTCTCCTCGCTGTTCCGCTTCATCGGCGAGGGCGAGTACAGCCTCCAGCGCTTCCCGATCGCGATCGACCTGTTCTTCCACATGCTCGCGCTCAAGGGGATCTACGTCCTGGAGACCCGTGTCTGCTTCCTCTCGACGAGCCACACCACCGACGACGTGGAGTTCGTCTCCGAGACGGCCAAGTCCTGCCTGAGGGCTCTGCGCGACGCCGGTTTCCTCCCCAGGGCGACGGCGTCCGTCCCGGCCCCGGCTGCTCCGGCCACCGTCGCCCCGGCCGGGGCCGGGCTCACGCGACGCCTGGCCGAGGACGCCCGCCTCGACCCGGCCTTCGCGGTGCCGCGCTCCGCGCCCCCCGCCTCGTGTGAGCACGTGCTGCTCACGGGCGCGACGGGCTTCCTCGGCGCGCACCTGGTGAAGGACCTGCTGCGCGCCACCTCGGCCCGCATCCACTGCCTCGTACGGGCCGAGGACGGCGGGCACGCCCGAGACCGGGTGATCGACAATCTCGCGGCCCACGGGTGCCTGGACGATGGTGCGTACGAGCGCGTCGTCGGCGTCCCCGCGGACCTCTCCCTGCCGCGTCTCGGGCTTGCCGACCCCGTCTGGCGGCGGCTGGCGGAGCAGATCGACGCGATCTATCACAACGGCGCGCAGGTGAACTCGCTGCTGCCGTACGACAAACTGAGGGCCGCAAACGTGGAGGGGACGCGGGAGCTCCTGCGGCTCGCGGTGGACGGCAGAACCAAGGCCTTCCACCATGTCTCGTCCGACGCGGTCTTCGACGCCTACGGCTACCATCGCCACGCCACGATCTACGAGGACGAGCCGCTCGCCCACAGTGAGACCCTCTACGGCGGCGGGTACGCGGAGTCGAAGTGGGTGGCCGACAAGCTCGTCGAGCGTGCCCGCGCGGCGGGCCTGCCCGCGTCCGTCTATCGTCCCGGCATGATCACCGCGGCGGTCTCGGGCGGATGCGGGCAGCCGGGGGACTTCCTCACCCGGTTCATCGCGGGGATCGTCCGGATGGGTGTCTGCCCGGAGACGGACGCGACCATCGATTTCGCACCCGTGGACTACGTGTCGCAGATGATCGTGAAGTTGTCGGCGGCCGGCGGGGCGGGGCGCACGTTCCACCTGACCCATCCCGATCCGATCACCTACCGCGCGTTCGTCGACGCCATCCGCGACGCCGGGTACGAGCTCGAGGTCGTCCCGCTCCACGTGTGGGACAGGGCGCTGGCGACGTTGCGCTACGAGGACGACAATCCGCTGTATCCACTCCTGCCCTTGTTCACGGAGTCGTCCGACCCCGTCTTCCGCCGGTCCAGGCTGGACACCCGGCACGCGCGGGCGGGCGCCGCCGCCCTCTACGAGGCATGTCCGCCGCTCCTCGAACTGATCCCCGTCTATCTGGAGCGGTTCCGCGACGCCGGGTACCTGAAGCGGCGTTGATGCGACCAGAGGACACGATCATGAATGTGGGCGGCATCGACCACGAGTGGCTCCGGACGCGCCTCGGCTGGCCGCTGAGCGGCCACGAGGAGATCGGCGTGGACTCCGTCTCGCAGTCGGGCGGCCTCATGGGCGGTGTGTACCGGGTCCGCTGCGCCGGCCGTTCGTTCGTCTTCAAGGGACCGCCCGACAGGGTCAGCGCATGGGGAAACCTGGCGGCGGACACCGGTCTGATGGCCCGCGAGGTGCTGTCGTACCGCCTGCTGGGCGAACGCGGCCCCACGGCCCCGAAGATCGCGCCCGCGTGCCACTGGTCGGCGCTCGCTCCCGACGGCAGGGGCGCGCTCGCGCTGGAGGATCTGGGCGGTCAACCCGCCTCCGCCGCCGTCATGGCCGACGGCCTGAGCCGTTCGCAGGCCGTCGCCGCCGTACGATGCCTCGCCCTCGCGCACTCCGTCCTGGCCGTCCAGGAGGCGGACCCGTTCACACCCCCGTATCCGTGGCTCTATTCCGCGACCTCCCAGGGCCTCGTCGCCGCGGTGCGGATGGGTCTGCGGGATCTGCCGCGGCTGCTGGCGGAGCGCTGGCCCGAGAGCCCGCCCGGCGGCGAGTCGTGCGTCGGGGACGCCGACGTGGAAGCGGTGTCGGCCCGATCCCACAGCGGCGCCGGCATCGTCACGTTCTGCCACGGCGACGCGTGGGCCGGCAACATCCTGTTCGCGCCCCCGGGCGGGCCCGCGGAGCACCCGGGCGCGTTCCTGATCGACTGGCAGTTCGCGATGTGGGGCAACCCCATGTCGGACGTCGCGTTGCTGCTGCTGTCGTCGCTGGCGCCGGCGTCACGGGAGGCCTGGCAGGACGAGCTCGTCCGGCACTACCACGCGACATTGCGGCGGCACAGCGCCGTCGACTACCCCCTGGAGGCCTGCCGTGACGACCTTCGCAGGGCGGAGCCTTTCGCCGCCCTCGTGGCCCTGGCGACCGTCGAGGCGTACACGTCCGGGATGGACCGGGAGCAACTCGGCCGATTCCGCCCCCGGGTGCTCGCCGCCCTCGACCTCGCCGCGATCCGGGGCTGACGAGGCGCCGCGTCCCTGCCCTACTGTGTGCCCCATGCCCACCCTCCCCCTTCTCCTGGTCGTGTACGACCGCGGGTCCGCCAGCGCCATGGAGATCCTCGCCGCGGCGAGGAACCTGTGTTCGGTCGTCTTCGTCTGCGAGGGCGACCGGCAGCACTCGCCCGGCACGGCGGAATGGCTCGGCAGGCTGGGACGGACCCTCGACCTGACCGGCATGTCCCCCGGGGAACGGCGCGGCGCGCTGGCGGCACTGGGGGCCGGCGGGATCGTGACGTTCAGCGAGTATCAGCTGGCGAGGACGGCCGAGCTCGCCGAGGCCTGCGGGCTTCCCTTCCACAGTCCCGAGGTCGTCGCCGGCCTGGTGGACAAGCGGCGGCAGCGATCGCGCCTGCACGAAGCCGGGGTGCAGTCGACGCGCTGCCGCGTGGTGCGGAAACCGGAGGACGTGCGGGAGGCGCTGCTCGACGTGGGGCTGCCCGCGGTGATCAAGCCGAGGAGGGGCGCCGGCAGCGTCGACACCTTCCGGGTCGACAGCCTGGAGCAGGCCATGGCGGAGGCGGTGCGCTTCCTGACCGGCGGTGCCACGGAGTTCGTGGTGGAGGAACTGCTGCCCGGCGACCCGGACGCGGCCGGTCCGGACTTCGGCGACTACGTGTCGGTGGAGTCGGTCGTCCACGACGGAGTCGTGCGTCACGTGTGCGTGACCGGCAAGCTTCCGCTGGCCGAGCCGTTCCGGGAGACCGGCATGTTCCAGCCGGCCCACCTGTCCGAACGGCTGACCTCGGAGGTGCTCGCGCTGACCGAGTCCGCGCTGCGTGCTCTCGGCGTCACGCGAGGTGTGACGCACGTGGAGATCAAGCTCACTCCGGACGGGCCCCGCCTGATCGAGGTCAACGGCCGCGTGGGCGGCTACGTCGGAGCGCTCCTACGGCGCTCGGTCCGCTTCGACCTGGTTCGCGCGGCTCTGCGGGCGGCGCTGTCCCTGCCGCCGGAGATCCCGGAACCGGCGTTCCCCGCTGTGGAGTTCGTGTACTTCGTGGTGCCGCCGGCCACCGCCGAGGGCACGCTTGCGGGGATCCGGGGCCTGGACGAGGTCGCCGCGCTGGACGACGTGTGGCAGGTCAACGTGAACGCGGAGGCGGGCCGTCCCCTCCGGTGGCGCGACGGCACCGAGGGACACCTGGGCACGATCCACGGGACCGCCGCCGATCACGAACGGCTGCGCGCCACGATCGCCGCGATCCGGTCCGCGATCCAGATCGACAGCGAGTTACTCCCTATCCGGCGTTACATAATCGGACAAACAAGACATAAAGGCAGGTAAGGTACACGGGATGGTGCGTGATCGGGGGGTCGCATGGCATCCGGAAGATCGGGTCCGCCGGTGGGCGAGCGGACGTTCTTCGGCCATCCACGGGGGCTGGCCACGCTGTTCGGCACGGAGATGTGGGAGCGCTTCAGCTACTACGGCATGCGCGCCGTCCTGGTGCTGTTCCTGACGGCGCCCGTCACCCGCGGCGGCATGGGCCTGCCCGAGACGACCGCGGTCGGCATCTACGGCGTCTACATCGCCTCGGTCTACCTGCTCGCCCTCGTGGGCGGCTGGCTGGCCGACCGGCTGCTCGGGGCGCGCAGGACCGTGCTGTGCGGCGCCCTGGTCATCATGGGCGGCCACGTCAGCATGGCGATGCCCATGGGCGGCGGGTTCGTCTGGCTCGGCCTCGTACTGATCGCGCTGGGCAGCGGACTGCTCAAGCCGAACATGTCGGCGCTGGTGGGCGAGCTGTACCGGCACGAGGACGACGCCCGGCGCGACTCCGGCTACACGATCTTCTACATGGGCATCAACCTGGGCGCCTTCCTCGGCATCATGGTCGTGCCCTGGCTCCAGACGGGCGGCCGCTGGCACCTCGCCTTCGGCGCGGCGGCGCTGGGCATGGCCGTCGGCCTGGCGCAGTACGTACGGGGCCGGGCCACCCTGTGCGGCGCCGGAGAGGAGCCGGACCACCGCCTGACACCGGACGAGGAGCGGCGGTTCAAGCTCGTCGCGGGCGTCTCGCTCACCGTCGGCGCGGGCGCGCTGGCCCTGTGGGCGCTCAGCGGCACGCTCACCGTGGACCGCTTCGCCCTCCTGCTCACGGTCGTGACGGCGGCCGTGCCGGTGGCGTACTTCGCCTTCCTGTTCTCCTCGCGCGAGATCACCGCCGAGGAGCGGACCGGGCTGTTCGCGTACGTGTGGCTGTTCCTCGCCGCCGCGATCTTCTGGCTCGTCTACGACCAGGCCGGCAGCGCGCTGCTGCTGTTCGCCAAGCACGACACCGACCTGAACGTGCTCGGCTTCGCGATCCCGCCGGGCTGGGTGGGCAACATCAACTCGCTCGCGATCATCCTGGTCGCCCCCCTCTTCGCGGACATGTTCCTCAAGGCGGGCAACCGGATCAGCACGCCGTTCAAGTTCGCGGTCGGCCTGGTGGTCGTCGGGCTGAGCTTCGTCGTCATGTCGGTCGCGGCCGGCGTCGCCTCCGGCGGGGTGAAGGTCTCGGTCATGTGGCTGCTGTCGGTCTACCTCATCCAGACCGTCGCCGAGCTGTTCCTCAGCCCGGCCGGGCTGTCGGTCACCAACAAGCTCGCTCCCCGGGCGTTCGAGAACCAGCTCATGGGCCTGTGGTTCCTCTCGATGGCCCTCGGCGACTCCGTCGGCGGCCAGGCCTACCGGCTGACCAAGGTCGTGCCGATGCCGGTGTACTTCCTCACCCTCGCGCTCGCCGCGATCGCGGCGGGGCTCGTCATGCTGCTGTTCGTCCGCAGGCTCCGCGCGCTGATGGCCGAGCACCACGTGCCGTCCGTGCCCACGCCCAGCTGAACAGAGACAGGGCTGAACAGAGACAGGGCTGAACAGAGACAGGGCTGAACAGAGACAGGGCTGAACAGAGACACGCTGAACCGGCGCTCACAGGATCGGCGCTCACAGGATCGGCGCTCACAGGATCGGCGCTCACAGGATCGGCGTGAGCGGCTCGCGCGGGCGGTATCCGGCGGAGTCCCGGGCGATGCGGCGCACCGCCTCCTCCATCACGGCCGGCGGCTGGGTGAACGGCAGCCGCAGATACCGCTCCAGCGTGCCGTCCACGCCGAACCACGGTCCCGGAGCCAGCCGTACGCCACGGGCGGCGGCGGCCTCCGCGACCGAGCTCGCCACCGGCCCGTCGAGCCGCACCCACAGCGAGCCGCCGCCGCGCGGCACCGTGAACGCCCAGCCGGGCAGCTCCTCGCGCAGGACCGCCGCGAGCGCCGCGCACGACGCGCCGAGCTCACGGCGGCGCTCGGCACGCGCCTCCTCGACCCGCTCGAACAGGCGCGCCACCACGAGCTGCTCGAAGACCGCGCCCGCGATGTCCACGGCGGCCCGCAGAACGGCCAGGCGGCGGACGGTCGCGGCGCTCGTCCGGATCCAGCCGACCCGCAGGCCGCCCCACCACAGCTTCGAGGCCGACCCCACGCTGATCACCCGGCCGTCGGTGTCGAACGCGGCCAGCGGCGCCGCACGCGCCGTGTCGTCCAGCGCGATCTCCGCCCAGCTCTCGTCCGCGATCAGCCTGACGTCCCACCGGCGGGCCGCCTCCACCAGCGCGGCGCGGTCCGCGTCGGCCATCAGGTGGCCGGTCGGGTTCTGGAAGTCGGGGATGACGTACGCCAGGCAGGCCGCCGACTGGCGCATCGCGGAGCTCACCAGGTCGAGATGCCAGCCGTCCTCCTGGACGCCCACCGGCACCAGGCGGGCTCCCCGCACCCGGGCCGCGTCGATCGCGTGCGGGTAGGTCGGCGACTCGACCATCACCGGGTCGCCCGGCCCGGCGAACGCCGACATCAGCAGGTGGACGGCCTGCTGGGCCCCCGCCGTGACGAGGATCTGCTCGGGCCGGGTGGGCAGCCCCCGCTCGCCGTACCTGCGGGCGATCGCCTCGCGCAGCGGCGCGAGCCCGGCAGGGTGGTAGCCCATGCCCAGCGCGTACCGGTGATAGGCCCGGCCCGCCTCCTCGATGGCCTCGCCGAGCAGGGCGGTCGCCGGGGGCGCGGCGGAGTGCAGCGGCAGCAGCCCGTCGTCGTCGGGCGCGAGCCACGGGTTGTCGGTCCCGAGCGCGCCGGCGCCGGGCAGGGCCGTGCGGCTGCCGGACCCCTGCCTGCTCTCCAGGTAGCCCCGCTCACGCAGCCGGTCGTACGCGGCGGTCACGGTGGTGCGGCTCACGCCGAGCGCCTCGGCCAGGTGCCGCTCGGCCGGCAGGCGCACCCCCACGGCGAGCCTCCCGTCGAGGATCAGGCCGCGCACGGCCTCCGCGAGCGCCCGGTAGTAGGGCCGGGCGTCCGGTGTGTCTCCCGGGCCGTTTGCCGCGCCCTTCCCCGTGCCGCCCCGGACGAGCCGGGCGAGCTGGGGAGCGCTGAGGTGCCGATCCATAAAGGCCAATTTCTCCGATTGGCCCTTTTCTCGCAACCCCGCCGGCGTGCACGATGGGCCGACTATGACCGAGATCTCCCTCCCCCGCCCCCGTTCGCTCCCGTTGCGGCTCGTCCGCCTCTACACCGGCCTGGCGCTGTACGGCGCCGGGATCGCCCTGCTCGTCAGGTCCGGGCTGGGCCTCGACCCCTGGGAGGTCTTCCACCAGGGCATGTCGGTGCGCACCGGGTGGTCGATCGGCCTGTGCATCAACCTGGTGGGCGCGCTGGTGCTGCTGCTGTGGATCCCCCTGCGGCAACGGCCCGGCCTCGGCACGATCAGCAACGTCCTGGTGGTCGGCACCTCCGCCGACGGCGTGATGGCACTGGTCCCCGCCCCCGCGGCCTGGCCGGTCCAGTGGGCCTTCCTCCTGGGCGGCATCGTCGCCATCGCCGCCGCCTCCGGGCTCTACATCCACGCCGGCTTCGGTCCCGGGCCGCGCGACGGCCTGATGACGGGCCTCAACCGGCTCGGCCTGTCGATCCGGCTCGCCCGCACGGTCGTCGAGATCAGCGTGCTCGCCGTGGGCTGGCTCCTCGGCGGCACCGTCGGGATCGGCACGGTCGTGTTCGCCCTGACGATCGGCCCGGTGACGCAGGTCTTCATGAAGCTGTGGGCTCCCGCCGGGGACACCGCCCGGCCACCGGTTACGAAGCGCTCATGATGAGGTCGAACCGCCTGACCGGCATGGCCGAGCGGTCGCCGCCGTAACGGTCTCCCAGGTGACCACGCCTCCCCGGCGCGGGAACGTGGTCCGGCGCCGGCGGGACACGCCGTCCGGCGCGGGTAGGTGAGCAGCATGCGGATCGAGGACTACGCCCTGGTCGGGGACACCCAGTCGGCCGCCCTGATCGGCATGGACGGCTCGATCGACTGGCTGTGCCTGCCGCGGTTCGACTCCCCCTCCTGCTTCGCCCGGCTGCTCGGCGACGAGCACAACGGCTTCTGGCGGCTGGCCGCCGAAGGACGGGCCAGGGCCGCCCGGCGGGCGTACGTCGAGGACTCGCTGGTGCTCGCGACCGACTGGGAGACCTCCACCGGGACGGCCAGGGTGGTCGACTTCATGCCGGTCCGCTCCGGCAACCCGGACCTGGTCCGGATGGTGGAGGGCCTGTCGGGCACCGTCGAGATGACGACGGAGATCCGCATCCGCTTCGACTACGGCCGGATCGTGCCGTGGGCACGCCGGGCGGGCGGCCACCTGCACGCCATCGGCGGCCCCGACTCGGTCTGGATCCACTCGCCCGTCCGGCTGCGCGGTAGCGACTACCGGCACGAGGCGACGTTCAGGGTCGACGCCGGGCAGCGCCTGCCGTTCGTGTTCACCTGGCACCCCTCCCATCAGCCGCAGCCCCAGGCCATCGACCCCTTCGCCGAGCTCGGCCTGACGATCCGGCTATGGCAGGACTGGGCCGCCCGGTGCGGCTACCGGGGCCGCTGGCGCGACGCCGTCGTCCGTTCGCTCATCACACTCAAGGCGCTCACCTACAGCCCGACCGGCGGCATCGTCGCGGCGCCGACCACCTCGCTGCCCGAGCACCTGGGCGGGGTGCGCAACTGGGACTACCGCTACTGCTGGCTGCGCGACGCCTCCATGACCCTCGACGCGCTCCTGCGGGCCGGGTACCTCGAGGAGGCGGACGCCTGGCGCGTGTGGCTGCTGCGCGCCATCGCCGGCCGCCCCGAGGACCACCAGATCATGTACGGCGTGGCCGGCGAACGCCGCCTGCCGGAGATGACGCTCGACTGGCTGTCCGGATACGAGGGCTCCCGCCCCGTCCGCATCGGCAACGGCGCCGCCGGCCAGTTCCAGCTCGACGTCTACGGCCAGGTGGCCAACGCCCTCTACCGGGCGCGCAAGCGGGGCATGCCGCCCGACGACTACACCTGGGCGCTGCTGGTGAAAGGAGCCGAGTTCCTCGAACACAACTGGGACCGGCCCGACGAGGGACTGTGGGAGGTGCGCGGCCCGCGCCGCCACTTCGTCCACTCCAAGATCATGTCGTGGCTCGCCATGGACCGCATGACCCGGGGGGCCGCGGAGCTGGGCCGCACCGGGCCGTTCGACCGGTGGAGCGCACTGCGCGACCGCATCCACGCCGAGGTCTGCGACAAGGGCTACGACCCCGAACGCAACACCTTCACCCAGTCCTACGGCTCCCGGGAGCTCGACGCCGCCCTCCTGCAGATCCCCATCGTCGGCTTCCTCCCTCCCGACGACCCCCGCGTCACCGGCACCATCGAGGCCGTCGAACGCGAACTCACGACCGACGGCTTCGTCCTGCGCTACCCCGTCGCCGAAGACAACCCCGTCGACGGCCTCCGCGGCGGTGAAGGCGCCTTCCTCGCCTGCAGCTTCTGGCTCGCCCAGGCCCGCGCCATGACCGGCCGCCATGACGACGCCGTCGAACTGTTCGAACGCCTCGTCGCCCTGTCGAACGACGTCGGCCTCCTCGCCGAGGAATACGACCCCAGAACAGGCCGCCAACTCGGCAACTTCCCCCAGGCCTTCAGCCACATCCACCTGATCCACACCGCCCAGGCGCTGAGCGGAGAGGCACCCGGCGCCGGCACGTCGCGGGCGATGAGCGTGTGAGAGAAGCATCCCGCGCGGTAAAGCCATCCAATCGGCACGGCAATCAACCCGCCTACCTGCGGGCGGCCCGCCCCGGGTAGCGTGACGGGCATGCGGATCGAGGACTACGCCCTGGTGGGCGACATGCAGTCGGCCGCCCTCGTCGGCCTGGACGGCTCGATCGACTGGCTGTGCCTGCCGCGGTTCGACTCCCCCTCCTGCTTCACCCGGCTGCTCGGCGACGAGTCCAACGGCTTCTGGCGCCTGGCCCCGGCGGGACACGAGCGGGCCACGCGCCGCGCGTACGTCGAGAACACGCTCATCCTGGAGACCGTCTGGGAGACGCCCACGGGCGCGGTCAAGGTGATCGACTTCATGCCGCCCCGGCACGCCAACCCCGATCTCGTACGGATCGTCGAGGGCCTGTCCGGCACCGTGGAGATGTCGACGGAGATCCGCATCCGCTTCGACTACGGGCGCATCGTCCCCTGGGTGCGGCGCAGGAACGGGCACCTGCACGCCATCGGCGGGCCCGACTCGGTCTGGATCCACTCCGCCGTCCCGCTGCGTGGCGGCGACTACCGGCACGAGGCGAGGTTCACGGTCGCCGCCGGGGAGCGGGTGCCGTTCGTGTTCACCTGGCACCCCTCGCACGAGTCGGAGCCGGAGCGGATCGACCCGCTGGAGCAGCTCGCCGAGACCAGGCTCCTGTGGGAGGAGTGGGTCTCGCGGTGCGGTTACCGGGGCCCCTGGCGCGAGGCCGTGGTCCGCTCGCTGATCACGCTCAAGGCGCTGACCTACAGCCCGACCGGCGGCATCGTGGCCGCGCCGACCACGTCGCTGCCCGAGCACATCGGCGGGGTGCGCAACTGGGACTACCGCTACTGCTGGCTGCGTGACGCCTCCATGACGCTCGACGCGCTGACCGGCGCCGGGTACGTCGAGGAGGCCGCCGCCTGGCGTTCCTGGCTGCTGCGCGCCATCGCCGGCCGCCCCGAGGACGTCCAGGTCCTGTACGGCGTGGCCGGCGAACGCCGCCTGCCGGAGATGACGCTCGACTGGCTGTCGGGCTACGAGAACTCGACGCCCGTGCGGATCGGCAACGGCGCGGCGACCCAGCTCCAGCTCGACATCTACGGGGAGTTCGTCGACGCCCTCTACCAGGCGCGCAAGCAGGGCATGGCGCCGGACGACCACGCCTGGGCCCTGGTCACGAAGGTCATGGAGTTCTTCGAGCACAACTGGGACCAGCCCGACGAGGGATTGTGGGAGGTGCGCGGCCCCCGCCGCCACTTCGTCCATTCGAAGGTCATGGCCTGGGTCGCGGCCGACCGCATGGTCCGCGTGATCGAGGAGCTGGGCCGGCGCGGCGACGTGGAGCGCTGGCGTGCCCTGCGCGACCGCATCCACGCCGAGGTGTGCGACAAGGGCTACGACCCCGAGCGCAACACCTTCACCCAGTCCTACGGCTCGCGGGAACTCGACGCCGCCCTCCTGCAGATCCCCATCGTCGGCTTCCTGCCCCCCGACGACCCCCGGGTCATCGGCACCATCGAGGCCGTCGAACGCGAACTCATGACCGACGGCTTCGTCCTGCGCTATCCGGTGGCGGAAGACAACCCCGTCGACGGCCTGCCCGGCGGCGAAGGCGCCTTCCTCGCCTGCAGCTTCTGGCTCGCCGAGGCCAGAGCGATGATCGGCCGCCACGACGACGCCGTCGAACTGTTCGAACGCCTCGTCGCCCTGTCGAACGACGTCGGCCTCCTCGCCGAGGAATACGACCCCAGAGCAGGACGCCAGCTCGGCAACTTCCCCCAGGCGTTCACCCACATCCACCTGATCCGCACCGCCCAGGCGCTGGCCCGCTACGCCGAGCGGCGGTAGCCGAGACTCCTGACTCACCTCACCGCGCGGTGTGGGCGATCAAGCGGGCCGAGGAAGCGCAGGCAGGGGCGACCCGTGGCGGAGGTCGTGACCTCCGCCCGTACCCGGTAGACGCGCTCCAGCCACTGCTCGGTGAGGACCTCCCCGGGAGAGCCGCCGGCGACCAGCCGTCCTTCGTGCAACAGGAGCAGGTGGTCGCAATACTGTGCGGCGAGGTTGAGATCGTGCAGGGCGGTGACGACCGTGACCGGGGTCGCCGCGAGCATGTCGAGCAGTGCGAGCTGGTGGACGATGTCGAGGTGGTTGGTGGGCTCGTCCAGCAGCAGCTCCGATGGCTCCTGGGCCAGAGCACGGGCGATGTTCACCCGCTGGCGCTCACCGCCGGAGAGTGTGGACCAGCGCCGGTGTTCCAGCTCAGCCATGCCGCACTGCCGCAGGGCCTGGCGTGCGAGCGATAGATCCTGCGCGCCGGAGGCGGCCGTCCGGCCACGGTGCGGGATGCGCCCGAGCAGGACCACGTCCAGCACGGTCATCTCCACATCGGTGTTCACTTCCTGTGCCACCACTGCCAGGCGGCGGGCGACGCCGCGCCGCGGCAGGCCGTTCAGGTCGTGCCCGTCGAGCAGCACCGTGCCGCCGCGCGGTCGCATGAGCCCTGCGAGGAGCCGCAGAAGGGTGGACTTTCCCGAGCCGTTCGGGCCGAGCAACCCGGTGAGCCCACCGGGCGGTATCTCGACGGTGATCCCGTCCACGATCGGACGCCCCTGCGCCGTCCAGGTGATCTCGTGGGCGCTCAGGCTCATGCCGGCATGTCCTTTCGCCGCCACATGATGACCGCGAAGGCGGGCACGCCGATCAGCGCCGTCAGGACGCCGACAGGGATTTCGCGGGGTGCGAACGCGGCGCGGGCCACAGTGTCTGCGACGAGCAGGAACAAACCGCCACACAGGGCGCAGGCCGGCAGGAGCACGCGGTGCCGGCCACCGGTCAGGGCCCGAACGGCATGTGGGGTGATGAGGCCCACGAAGCCGATCGCGCCGCTCGCCGCTACCAGCACCGCGGTGGTGAGCGCCGTGGTGGCGAACAGCGTGATCTCCGTCCTGGCCGGAGTGATGCCCAAGGAGGCGGCGGCCTCCCTGCCGAAGGCGAACGCGTCGAGTGAAGGAGAGGCCAGCCAGCAGATGAGGACTCCCGCAGCCCCGGCGGCGGCGCACAAACCCACGCTCGCCCAGTTCGACGAGGCCAGCGAGCCCAGCAGCCAGAAGGTGACACCCCGAGTGCTCTGCGCGTCCCCGGCCCAGATCACGATGAGGCTGGTCAGCGCGCTGAACAACTGCGAGACCACGACCCCGGTCAGCACGACACGGATCGAGCCTCCGGTTCCCCTGCCGATGACCGCCAGGACGCAGCCGAAGGCGAGCAGGCTCCCCGCGAAGGCACCGGTCGACAGGGCCATGGCGCCGGTGCCGATCCCCAGGACCAGCACGGCCACGGCGCCGGTCGAGGCACCGGAGGAGATGCCGAGCAGGTAGGGATCGGCCAGCGGGTTTCGGGTCAGCGCCTGCAGCACCGCCCCGCACACCGAAAGGCCGCCTCCCACCAGCACGGCCAGCAGCACCCTGGGCAGGCGAAGCTCCCAGACGATGCCGTCGTCCAGCGCCGGAAGCGGTTCCACGGGCAGGCCGGCATGCACCGCGACCGTCCGCAGCACGGCAGCCGGAGACAAACCCGCTGCCCCCACCACCGATGCGGCCGTGATCGACATCGCGAGGAGCAGTATGCCCACGACGATCGCGAGGATGGTGCTGAGCCGTCGCGTCGCGGTGACGGTCCGCGCTGTCATCGCCTGGCGAAGACGACGTAGTCGTCGAGGTATTGCCAGGCGGTTCCCACCTCGGTGAAGCCGGCGGTTTGCAGCGCCGCGAGATGGAAGGCGAGCGGCGCCAGGGGCTGGGGCGGTCGGTCGGCGAAACGCCGTTCACGCTCGGCGAGCAGGCCGGCGAGGTCAGGAAGCCGTCCGGCAAGGGCCCACCACTCGTCCCAGGTGCACGCGCCTCCGGCGAAAGCGGCCTCCTGAACACGCTTTTCGTGGCGCTCGGACACCTCGCGCAGGGTGGGATGCTCGGCTCCGAAACGGAGATGGTCAGCGTTGAGAAGCACCGCACCGGGAGGGAGAATCGCCGCGAGTTCGGTGTAGACCCCAAGCAACTGCCGGGGCGACAGCCAGTGCAACGCGGTCGAGGTGAGCACGGCGTCGAAACGGTGTCGGGCGAGAACATCGGCCCATCCCGGTGCAGCGATATCAGTGTCGAGCACCGTTGCCCGGTCGCCGTACTCGGCGAGAACCGTCTGGGCGATCCGGACCAGCACAGGGTCGTAGTCGGCGGCGACCACCCGCGACCCGGGCAGGCGGGCGAGCACCCGATCCGAGATCGAGCCCGGCCCGCAGGCGAGGTCCAGCACAGTCGGTTCAGCGGGGGAGTGAAGGCGGAGGATGTCCAGCATGACCTCGAAGCGGTTCTCCCGATGGGCGACGTAAGCGCTTTGTTGCTCTTCCCAGCGGGCCAGCAGGTCACGGGGGGAAAGGAAAGTTGCGGGGGCGGTCAAGGTGATCTCCGATCGGTGGTGTTCAGCCGTACAGGCGGGCCAGTCCCTGACCGACCTGTTCAACGGCGGTGACGCTGCGGATGGACGGATCCATCGAGGAGCCTGGGACGACGATGAAGCGGTCCTTCTTGACCGCTTCGAGCTTGGAGGCGACGGGGTCCTTGCGGAGGAACTCCTTCTTGGCCTCGGCGCTGTCGCCATCGCCGCCGCGGGTGAGGTCGGCCAGCACGATCACGTCTGGATCACGCTCGGCGATCGCCTCCCAGTTGCCCTCCGTCCATTGCTGCGTGACGTCGGCGAAGGCGTTGCGCGCTCCCAGCAGCCTGCTGATCGTGCCGGGTAGCCCGGTGTCTCCGGCGATGGCGGGCGTCCTGGTGCCGGAGTAGTACCACATGACGCTCGCATCGAGATCCTTTGGCGCCGAGTGCTTCGCCTCCTCCAGTCTTCGCCGCAGGTCGCTGACTACTTCGCGTCCCCGGCCCGGCACGCGGAAGATCTCGGCGATGTCCCCGATCTCGGTGAAGATCGCATCGAACTCGGCCCTGGCGGGGATGAGCGTGCGGTCCTCGCAGTCGTTGGAGGACAGGTAGGCGGGGATGCCCAGCTTGGCGAGGTCCTGCCGGGATCCGGCGGCCTCGGGGGCGAAGGCCGAAGCGCGCATGGAATAGATGAAGTCGGGCTTCTTGCCCAGTAGCGCCTCGCGTCCCGGATACTGCCGCGCGAGCACGGGCACTTGCGCGTAGGACGCTTCCAGAGCGGGCAACACGGGGTCGGTCTGGTAGGCGGTGCCGGCCATACGGTCGGCCAGCCCCAGAGACAACATGATCTCTGCCGCGTTCTGCTCCATGGCGACCGCTCGCCGGGGCGGAGCCGGGATCTTCAGATCGGTCCCGCAACTCGTCAGCCGGACCGCCTGAGGCTGGGAGGAAGTGGACGCCGCCTCACTGCTTCCGCACGCGGTGACCAGCGACAGCATGCATGCCACGACCCCCCAGGAAATGGGAATGATTTTCATATTCGTTTACCTTAGCAGCGGCTCGGGAGCTTTCGTCCTGTGTGTCCCGTCGACGCCCTCTACCAGGCGCGCAAGCAGGGCATGGCGCCGGACAGGCACGCCTGGGCTCACGAAGGTCATGGAGTTCAGCTGGACGCCGCTCTCCTGCAGATCCCCATCGTCGGCTTCCTCCCTCCCGACGACCCCCGCGTCACCGGCACCATCGAGGCCGTCGAACGCGAACTCACGACCGACGGCTTCGTCCTGCGCTACCCGGTGGCGGAAGACAACCACCCACATCCACCTGATCCGCACCGCCCAGGCGCTGGCCCGCTACGCCGAGCGGCGGTAGCCGAGACTCCTGGCGCACTCGCGGAACCCGAGCGACCGGTACAGCCGGGCGGGCACCGGATAGGCGTCGTCACCGCGCGGACTCACCACCGCCCGCCGCGCGCCCGCCCGCCGCGCCGCGTGCAGCGCGGCCAGGCAGACGGCCCACGCGAGGCCGCGCTGGCGGTGGCCCGGCGCGGTGCCCGCCGGTTCGATGCGGGCGGCCCTGTTGACCTCGTCCAGCCAGACCAGGCAGAACGCCGCGGCGCTTCCGTCCGGCGCCTCGGCGATCCAGTCCAGATCCGGCCGGTACGGCCAGGCCCGCCGGACCGCGTGGTAGCTCTCCTCGGTCACCCTGGACGGATGGAACGCCGCCCGGTGCGCGGCGACGCGTTGGGGGACGTCGGCGTCGCCCACCGCGCGCAGGCGGTATCCGGCGGGCGGGCTCGGGACGGGCAGGCCGTCGTCCAGGTCCATGACCATGTGCAGGAAGAAGGGCCCCTCGTCCGTACGGCGGTAGCCGTGCCGGTCGAGCGCCGGGAACAGGTGCGTCTCGGTGCTGGAGACCGTGACCGTCCGGGCGGGCCCGGTTGCCGTCGCGGCGAACCAGTCCAGGACCTCGCCGGCCAGTGAGGGGTGCCCCGGATCGGCCGCCAGGCCGAGGTGGCCGGAGTCGGCCCATCCCCAGGCGGCGGTCTCACCACCGGCGTCCCAGAGCATGGTCGGCCACTCGTGCTCCCTGCCCGTGTGCTGGAAGCGTTCCCACGCCAGGTCGCCGACGTGCCAGGTCGCCCCGGGCGACCACAACCGGGCGGCGAGATCCTGCATCGCCCGCAGGTCATCCGCCCCGGCGTACGGTCTGTGGTCGAAGCGCACGGTCGTCATGCCGGCCAGTCTCACCCCGGCCGTCGTCCCCCCGCACGCGATTTCCCGCGCGACGGCCTCGTCGCCCCACCCCAGCGCTCAGGCGGCCAGGCGCAGTGCGGCCGCCCTGGCGTCGGGGCCATTTACAGCACGGCGTGGGCTACGACTGCCCGGCGATGCGGGCGAGGAGCCGGGCGAACTCCGGCGGCGGCGCGACGACCAGCCGGGTCTGCCCGTCGTGGCTGATGAGGTCGGCCTGGATGCGGGTCAGCTTGCCCCGGCGCCACCAGTACACGTGCGGGCTGAGCCCGTCGGCCCGGCCGGCGTGCTCGCGGTGGGCGAAGATGCGCAGGCGCTCGATGGCGCGGACCACGCCGATGCCGGCCACCGGATGCACCGCCACCATGCCCCGGTGCGGCAGCGCGGCGAGCATGCCGTCCTCGGGCACGTCCATGTACGCCGTCAGGCGGCGCAGGTGGGCCGCCGCGCTGGGCGCGGTCAGCAGCGACACCTCCGTCCCGCCGAGGTCGAGCCGCGAGACGGTGGGCCGCTCGTCGGTCAGGGCGTTGCCGATGGCCACGTCGAGCGCCTCGGCCGGCGGGATGGGCCAGCAGAACGCCTCCTCCGGCCGCACCGGGCGGGCGCCGATGGTCAGCACCTCGATCAGGTCGGCGCTGAGGTGGCGGCCGATGATCCGGGAGGGGTCCGGGAAGGCCGGGTCGTCGGCGGCGTGGACCCGCGTGCGCAGCAGCGGCTTGATCGGCGTGAGGTTGCAGGCGTCGAACGGCTCGCCGGACACGGCGTGGGCCAGGTGCTCGGAGACCAGCATCGGCCAGTCCTCGCGGGTGCGCCGGGCGGCCTCCCGGCGCAGGCCGACGAGGTTCACCACCCGCTCGCGCTCGGGCGAGGTCAGCGTCAGCGACGTGCCGTCGGCCGCGAACGCGCAGGTGTAGCCCATGGTCTCGGCGACCAGGGCCAGCAGGGAGTCGAGATCGACGTCCTCGACGGCTCTCGGGGCGGGATGGTCCGGCCGCGTCCGGCTGAGCAGTCGCCGCAAGAGTCCCAACGCACCATCCCTTCGCCACGGCCCGGGCACATCCGGGCGCGTCTCAGGTTGCCGCGTCAGAGTCGCGGAAGGTGCCCGCGACAGAGCACGATTCGGTCACAATAGTCACATTCGTCTCCAACCACATCGACATCTGTGGTGCGCCGTGGCCGACGGGCAGGCCCGCGACGGTCGGCACACCCAGCGGTGCCAGGAGTTCGGCCAGCACGGGCAGCGGGTCGCCGCAGTCCACCCACGATCCCAGCACGATGCCCGCCGCGCCGTCGAGACACCCGGCCTGCAGCAGTTGCGTCACCATGCGGTCGATCCGGTACGGCTCCTCGGTCACGTCCTCCAGCAGCACGATACGGCCCCGCGCGCGCAGCGCGTACGGCGTGCCGCACAGGGCGGCGAGCAGGGCGAGGTTGCCCCCGGTGAGCCGGCCCTCGGCCCGGCCCGGCACGATCACCCGGTCGCCCGTGACCGGCGCGGGCGTGCCGCCCTCGAACAGGGCCTCCCGCAGGCGGGCGAAGGTGACCGGCTCGGGCCCCTCCGGGTCGCTGATCGTCGCGCAGGCCGGCATCGGCCCGAACAGCGTCGCCAGTCCGAGCCTGTCCGCGAAGGCCCGGTGCAGCGCGGTGATGTCGCTCGACCCGAGCAGGATCTTCGGACCGGCCGCCGCCATGGCGTCCCAGTCAAGCAGCCCGAGCAGCCTGGTGGTGCCGTAGCCGCCCCTGGCGCAGATGACCGCCGCCACCCCGGGATCGCACCACGCGTCCTGGAGGTCGGCCGCCCGTGCGGCGTCCGGCCCGGCCAGGTAGCCCTCCCGCGCGAGGATCGACGCCCCGTGCACGACCCGCAGCCCGAGCCCGGTCAGGACCTCGGTGCCGCGTTCGAGCCGTACGGGATCGACGGGGCCGGCCGGCGCGACCAGCGCGACGGTGTCGCCGGGCCGCAGCCGCCGGGGCAGGCTCGGGACCGTTACCGAGGCGTCACCGCCCGCCCCGCCGGGGAAGCGCTCGCTCACCCTTCAAAGGGTGTCAGACTTAGCGGTATCTATGCGACCTCCGACGCACATCCTCGTGGTCAACGGTGTCAAGGTCCGCCGTCCGGTGTTCGTTGTCGCGGCGCCGCACTCCGGCGCGGACCTGCTGGGCCGTGCCCTCAAGCGCTCCCCCGGCTTCCACGTGACCATGGGCAGGGCTCCGGTGACCCGGGTCGTCTACGCCTTCGCCAGGAGGCCGTCGATCGCCCGCAGCGGCGGTGCTCCGCAGGTGCTGCGCGACGTGCTGGCGGAGGCGTGGCGGGTGGTCCCCGCGGCGTGCGCGGAGTGCACGGCCACCTGCCGGGAGGCGGGCGGCATCGTCGGCGCGGGGCCCTGCGTCGGGCCGGGCACGCTGTCCCGGTTCGGCGACGCCAGCCCCGACCTGCTCTACAGCACCCCGGTGCTGCTGCGGGCGTTCCCCGACGCCCGGTTCATCCAGATCATCCGCGACGGCCGTGACGTGGTCGCCGACATGCTGGCCGACCCCGCCTGCATGACCTGGGTCAAGCCCCACATGCTGAGCGAGGACGCCGAGTTTCCCAACCCGTTCCTCGGCGTGCGCTCGGCGGAGCACCGCGAGCGCTGGGCCGGGATGCCGCCCGCGGGCAAGTGCGCCCTGCGCTGGCGCGGGGCCGTACGGCTGAGCGCGACCCTGCGCCGCGAACTGCCCGCCGAGCACCTGCTCACCCTGCGGTACGAGGACATGGTCGCCTCGCCGGGAGAGGCGATCGACGCCGTCTCGTCCTTCCTGGAGGCCAAGGTCTCCACGATCGCGCTGTACGGCGCGACGATCCCCCGGCCGGGAAGCTGGCGCAGGCGGCTGTCGGCCGAGGACGCCGAGCTGGTGGAGAAGGTGGCCAGGGAGGAGCTCACCCGCCTCGGCTACCGCTGAAACCGCGTCTCAGGTGTCGCGGGCGTCGCGAGCCGTCTCAGGAGCCGCCCTGGCCCGAGCCGGTGAACTGGGTGCGGTACAGCTCGGCGTACGCGCCGCCCCGCTCCAGCAGCTCCTCGTGCCGGCCACGCTCGGCGACCCTGCCGTCCTCGACCACCAGGATCGTGTCGGCCTCGCGGATGGTCGACAGCCGGTGGGCGATCACCAGCGACGTCCTCCCCCGCAGCGCGGTCTTCAGCGCCTGCTGCACCGCGGCCTCGGACTCCGAGTCCAGGTGGGCGGTGGCCTCGTCGAGCACCACCACCCGCGGCGCCTTCAGCAGGAGGCGGGCCAGGGCGATGCGCTGCTTCTCCCCTCCCGACAGCCGGTAGCCGCGGTCGCCGACGACCGTCTCCAGCTCCTCGGGCAGGTTCTTGACGAGGTCGGCGATCTGGGCCGCGCGCAGCGCCTCCCAGACCTCCTCGTCGGTCGCCTCGGGACGGGCGTAGCGGAGGTTGTTGCCGATCGTGTCATGGAACAGGTGGGCGTCCTGCATGACCACTCCCACCGTGTCCCTGATGCCGTCGAGGGTGGCGTCGCGGACGTCCAGACCGTTGATCCGGACGGCTCCCTCGTCCACGTCGTACAGCCGCGACACCAGCTGGGTGATGGTCGTCTTGCCCGCGCCCGAGTGGCCGACGAGCGCCACCAGCTCGCCCGGGTGCGCGGTGAACGACACGCCCTTGAGCACCTCCTGGGAGGGCCCGGTGTCCGGGCGGGCCACCGACTCCAGCGACGCCAGCGACACCTCGGAGGCGGCCGGGTAGCGGAAGCGGACGTCGTCGAACTCGATCGTGACCGGCCCCTCGGGGATCGGCCGCGCGTCCGGCTTCTGCGCGACCATCGGCTTGAGGTCGAGCACCTCGAAGACCCGGTCGAAGCTCACCAGCGCGGTCATCACGTCCACGTGGACGTTCGACAGGCTGGTCAGCGGGCCGTACAGGCGCATGAGCAGGGACGACTGGGCGACCAGGGTGCCGAGCGCGAAGGCCCCGGAGATCGCGAGCACGCCGCCGAGGCCGTAGACCAGCGCGGTCGCCAGCGCGGCGACCAGGCCCAGCGCGATGCGGAACACCGTGCCGTACATGGCGACGATCACGCCCACGTCGCGGACCCGGCCCGCGCGCTGAGCGAAGTGCGCCGCCTCGTCGTCCGGCCTGCCGTACAGCTTGGCGACCATGGCCCCGGCCACGTTGAACCGCTCGGTCATCACCGAGCTCATCTCGGCGTCCAGCTGCATCTGCTCGCGGGTCAGCGCGGACATCCGGCGGCCGACCCACTTGGCCGGGAAGATGAAGATCGGCAACAGGACCAGCGCGACCAGCGTGACCTGCCATGACAGCACGAGCATGGTGCCGAGCACCATGACCAGGCTGATGACGTTGGACACCACCGACGACAGCGTGCTGGTGAGGGCCCGCTGCGCCCCGATGACGTCGGTGTTCAGCCGGGAGACCAGCGCGCCGGTCTGGGCGCGCATGAAGAACGCGACCGGCATGCGCTGCACGTGGTCGAAGACCTCGGTGCGCAGGTTGTAGATCAGTCCCTCGCCGATGCGCGCGGAGTACCACCGCTGCAGCAGGCCGAGCCCGGCGTCGAGCACCGCCAGCGCCCCGATCGCCACCGCGAGCCACACCACCACGTCGACCCGCCCGGGGGTGATGCCGTAGTCGATGATCGCCTTCATCAGCAGCGGGTTGGCGACCACGATGACCGCGTCGACCACGACAAGCGCGAGGAAACCGGCGATCTGGGCGCGGAACGGCCGGGCGTAGCCGGCGATGCGCCGGACGGTCCCCGGCGCGAGCCGCTCTTTCGTCACGGAGCTGTCACGCCGTAAGGACCGCATCACCTGGAGGCCGTAGCCCCCGTTCATCATCGACATATGCCGTACATCCTCCCAGCCGTGCAGCGGTGGGAGGACTCCCCCGATTCCCCCATCAGCTCGAAGCGAACAGCGTCTGTCCGCTTCAAGGTCAGTCCGACCCGGACAGTGTGCTTCAGTCCGACCCGGACAGTGTGCTTCAGTTCGACCCGAACAGTGCCCGGATGCGCGCCACCTGCTCGGCCCGCTCGGCGGCGGCCTGCTCCTCCAGGGTGCGTCCCGGCGCGGCCCGCAGCAGCCTCTTCGTCGCGGCCGCAGCGGCGCGGTCGGTCGCCAGCAGCGCGGCGGCCAGGTCCTGTACGGCCTGGGCCAGCTCGGACGCGGGCACCGCGATCTCGGCCAGGCCGAGCCGTACGGCCTCGGCGGCCCCCACGGTGCGGGCGGTCAGGCACATCTCGATGGCCCGGGGAACCCCCACGATGTCGGCCAGGGGCTTGGTCCCGGTCAGGTCGGGAACCAGCCCCAGCGCGGGCTCCTTCATGCAGAACTTCACGTCGTCGGCGACGACACGCAGGTCACACGCGAGGGCGAGCTGGAAGCCCGCCCCGATCGCGTGGCCCTGCACGGCCGCGATCGACACGATCTCCGGCCTGCGCAGCCACAGGAAGCCCTTCTGGGCCTCCGCGATCCGCTGCTCGAACTCGGTGTCGCCGAGCGCGGCGGCGCTCGCGAACGATCCCTGCCCGGGCACTCCCTCGGGCGTGAACATACGCAGGTCGATCCCGGCTGAGAAGGACGGCCCCTCGCCTCTGACCACGACCACTCTCACCTGCTCCGGAAGGGTCTCCCCGATCCGGGCCAGGGCCGACCATGTCGCGAACGTCTGCGCGTTCCGCTTGTCCGGCCGGTCCAAAGTGACGGTCGCGATCTCGCCGTCCACCTCGAAGCGCAGTCCGACCTCGGCCGGCGCGGCCGCCGAGATCGTCGACACATCGGAGCCTTCGCCCGTCTCACGGGCGTGCTCCAGATTCCCCCCCATTGCCGCTTCCGCCATGCCTGCTCCTGCGTCCGGTGCGGAGCGACGTCGCCTCGCACGGCCGGTCCGGTGCGGCGCACCGTCCGTGCCGGGCGTCCGCCCTCCTGTTCATCCCGCGGTCGCGCCCGAGCTTACCGAATATCGTTCTGGCGAGTCGGACGCGACCGCTCCTCCTGCAGGAACGAGCGGCTGCGGTCGCGCGTCTTGAGGTGGATCTCTAGCGCTTGGACTTGCCCCGGGTCGCGCCGCCGCGCCCGCGCAGAGTCACCCCGGACTCGCTCAGGATGCGGTGGATGAACCCGTACGAGCGGCCGGTGGAAGCAGCCAGAGCGCGGATGCTCTCACCCGCGGAATAGCGCTTCTTGAGATCGGCGGCCAGCTTTTCCCGGTCGGCCCCGGTCACCCGGGTGCCCTTCTTCAGAGTCTCGGCCACGAGTACCTCCTGTAGTGCCAGACTTCCGCAGCGTTACTTCAGCCCATGATCAGTCATTTCGACGGGATCGGCTACCTACTCCGCGGGAAAAGATCCCTACCCGCTCAAATTAAGATCAGGCAAGCGCCACAAGATCGGAAAATTCGTCGCTCCATGCGTCTTCCACTCCGTCTGGCAACAGAATCACCCTATCCGGCTTCAGCGCCTCCACCGCCCCCTCGTCGTGCGTGACCAGCACAATCGCGCCCGTGTAGGAGCCGAGGGCCGCCAGCACCTGATCGCGGGAGGCCGGATCGAGGTTGTTGGTGGGCTCGTCGAGCAGCAGCACGTTGGCGCTCGACAGCACCAGCGTCGCGAGGGCGAGACGGGTCTTCTCACCGCCGGACAGGACCCCCGCGGGCTTGTCCACGTCGTCGCCGGTGAACAGGAACGACCCCAGCACCTTGCGCAGGTCGACGTCGGCCAGGTCGGGCCCGGCCGACCGCATGTTCTCCAGGACCGTGCGCCCGGGGTCGAGCGTCTCGTGCTCCTGCGCGTAGTAGCCGAGCTTGAGCCCGTGGCCGGGCAGAACTTCGCCGGTGTCGGGCTTCTCGATGCCCGCGAACAGGCGCAGCAGGGTGGTCTTGCCCGCGCCGTTCAGGCCCAGGATGACGATCCGCGAGCCCCGGTCGACCGCGGCGTCGACGTCGGTGAACACCTCCAGCGAGCCGTACGACTTGGACAGGCCGCGGGCCGTCAGCGGGGTCTTCCCGCAGGGCGCGGGGTCGGGGAAGCGCAGCTTGGCCACGCGGTCGGAGCGGCGCTCGCCCTCGACGCCGGAGAGCAGCCGCCGCGCGCGCCGCTCCATGTCCTGCGCCGCCTTGGCCTTGGTGGCCTTCGCCCGCATGCGGTCGGCCTGGGACAGCAGGGCGGACGCCTGCCGCTCGGCGTTGGCCCGCTCCCGCTTGCGCCGCTTCTCGTCGGTCTCCCGCTGGGCGAGGTAGGCCTTCCAGCCGACGTTGTAGGTGTCGATCACGCAGCGGTTGGCGTCGAGATGGAGCACCCGGTTTACCGTCGCATCAAGAAGGTTTACGTCATGGCTGATGATCACCAAGCCGCCCTGGTGCGAGCGCAAAAAATCACGAAGCCAGCCGATCGAGTCCGCATCGAGGTGGTTTGTGGGCTCGTCAAGCAGGAGAGTCTCCGCTCCGGAGAACAGGATGCGGGCCAGTTCCACCCGCCGTCGCTGGCCGCCGGACAGGGTCTCCAGCGGCTGGCCGAGGACGCGGTCGGGCAGCCCGAGGCTGGAGGCGATCGAGGCCGCCTCCGACTCCGCCGCGTAGCCGCCGAGGACGTGCAGGCGGTCCTCCAGGCGGCCGTACGCGCGCACCGCCCGGTCGCGTACGCGCTGGTCGTCGGCCGCCATCCCGGCCTCGGCCTCGCGCAGTTCGCGGAGCACGGCGTCGAGGCCGCGGGCCGACAGGATGCGGTCGCGCGCCAGCACGCTCAGGTCGCCGGTGCGGGGGTCCTGCGGCAGGTAGCCGACGCTGCCGGAGATCGTGACCGTGCCCGCGGCGGGCAGGCCCTCTCCGGCCAGGACCTTGGTGAGGGTGGTCTTGCCGGCCCCGTTGCGGCCGACGAGGCCGATCTTGTCGCCCGGGTTCACCCGGAACGAGGCACCCTCGATGAGCAGGCGTGAGCCGGCGCGAAGTTCGATGTCGGTAGCGATGATCATGGTGAAGGGGACACTCCCGTAGGTGATGGGGTCAGGATCGGCACCGGGAGCGATCAGTCGGGAGCGCGCATGGGCTCAAGTGTAGTGCCGCCGCATCCACCGCCGCCTGCGGCGAAACCCCGCCCCTGCCCCGCCTCGACGGCCCTGGCCCGGTCGCGTCCCCGATCCGCCGTACGGCCGGTCAGGGGTCGAGCAGGCGGATCCGCACGGCGCGGAACAGCTCGGGAGTTCCCTCCAGGACCGCCGGCCGGGGATCGGGGACGGTGAGGAAGGGGCCGGCCTCCAGGGCGAACAGCGGCGCGAGGCGCCGGTCCAGCCTGATCTCGTCGATCGAGCGCCGGTCGCCACCGAGCACGACCGCCTCCAGGTCGGCGAGCCTCGGCAGGAGCACCCGGACGGCCACGTCGGCGGCGGCCCGCAGCGCCTCGGCCGACTGCTTGTCCCTGCGCCGGGCGAAGCGCTGCTGCGACCACCCGCCCGCCGCGCTGCGCCCGTGGACCTGACGCGAGCCGACCTTGCCGGTGACGAGCCGGGCGCCGGTGAAGACACCGGCCGCGTGCCCGCCGAGCCGGGCCAGCAGCACGCCGACGGTCCGCTCACGGCACACGTGGGCCACCAGCGCCGCCGCGGGCGGAGGAAGGCGGAACCCGCCCTCGGCCGACGCCGGCTGCTGCGGCGGTGCTCCGCGGGAGGGCTCCGGCGGCGGGGACGAGGAGGGCGGCGGTGGCGCCGTGGAGGGGCGCAGCGGCGGGAACGGCACGTGGCACTCGGCGACCGCGCCGTCGGCGGCGTCGAGACGGACCACGTCAGGCAGGACGACGGCCTCGATCGCGCCATGCCTCTCGGCGAAGCGCGCGATCCATCCGGCGAGCCGCTCGGGGGCGACCGAGATCCACCTGCCGCCTCCCGCGGCGGGCCGTGCCGTCATGGCTGATCACCCTACTCATGCACCCGTCTGTCGGATTCCGTCCAACTGACGGGGAAATATAGGTGAATTTCCTCCTGCGGACGTCAACGTCTGGGGCCCAGCGTCCCACAATTCAATCGTGTCGCTCCCCTCCCCCTCGGCGGCGCCGCTCGCCGCGACCCCTCAGAGTGTCCCGGCGCCCGGCCCGGCCCCGGCGACCCCGTTCCCCCCGGAGAACGTGCAGGAACACGCCCCGGCGGACACCGTGCGGGAACACGGCCCGGCGAACGTCGTGCAGGGACACGCCCCGGCAAGCGTCGTGTGGGAACACGCCCCTGCCAGCATGGTGCGCAGGTACACCCCTGCGGCCGCCGCCCAGCCGTACGACCAGCGCGCGTACGCGCCCGCGGTCCCCGCGCCCGGCTTCCCCGGCCCGGTCGCCCTGCTGTTCCTCCCGGTGGTCGACCTCGACACCGGCGGCGCCGTGGCCATCGAGGTGATCGCCGAGGGCGCCTCCGCCGGCGACCCGGGCGTGGCGGGCACGGTGAACGGCGTGCTGGCCGCCGCCCGCGAGGAGGCCCTGCTGCCGCTGGTCCTGCCGATCTCCGCCGCCGCCGTGGCCGGGGGTTCGGCCGGCCTCGCGCCGCTGCACGAGGCGATGCGCATGTGCAACCGGCGTCCGCGCGAGGTCATCCTCGTGATCGAGGGCGATCCTGCGCCTCTGGAGCGTACGGCCCTGCTGTCCGGGATCGACGGCCTGCGCGCGGTGGGCTACCTCATCGCGTTCGGCGGGCTCGGCACCGCCGCGCTGCCGCTCGACCTGCTCGCCGACGCCTCGCCGTACATGATCGCGCTGTCCGCCGACCTGGTGGCGCGGGCGCCGCGCGACGCGCGGCGCGGCGCGCTCGCGGAGTCGCTGGTCCGCCTGGCGCGCGGCGTCGGCGCGCACGTGCTCGCCCCGGGCGTGCGGGACGAGACGCAACTGGCGGCGGTACGCGGCTGGGGCATCAGGCTCGCGCAGGGGCCGCTGCTCGCGCCGTTCGACTGGCGGCCCTCCCACGGGTACAACCGGGTCCACGTGCCGCTGCCGGTGCCGGAGGCCACCGCCGTCACCGCCGCGCTGGGCCCTCGGGTGCAGGAGTTCCTGCTTCCCGCGGTGACGCTGCCGGCCGACTCGACGGCCGAGGAGGTGGTCGCCGTGCTGAGCGCCGAGCCCTCGATCACGAGCGTGATCCTTGTGGACGAGTATCAGCGGCCGCAGGGCAGCATCGACCGCAGCCGGTTCCTGCTCTTCATGGCCGGGGCGTACGGCCACGCGCTGCACGCGAAGAAGGCCGCCGGCCGCCTGGCGGACCCCGCGAAGATCGTGGCGAAGACGACTCCGGTGATCGCCGCCATGCAGGTGGCGGGGCGGGACAACGCCCGCGTGTACGACGACCTCGTGGTGGTCGACGAGGTCGGCAGGTGCATGGGCGTGGTCCGGGTCGGCGACCTGCTGCGGCACGCCGCCGACCTCCAGTCGCAGCCGTCCCGCTGAGACCACCGCGCGCTCGCGGCCGAGGGCGCGTTCGGCCTTCTTCATCCGCGGTGCGGCGGCGGCCGTCCGTCGAGGCCTGTGAGAGGTCGTACGCCGACATCGGCGAGGTCCCGGCCCGCGTCGCGGACCTGCGACGCGTCGCGGTTCAGAGCCAGCCCTGCGCCTGGGCCTTCTGGACGGCCTCGATGCGGTTGCGCGCCCCGGTCTTGTGGATGGCCGCCGACAGATAGTTGCGCACCGTGCCCTCCGACAGGTGCAGCCGCAGCGCGATGTCGTTGATCGTCGAGCCGTCCGCGGCGGCGGACAGCACGTCGCGCTCGCGAGGCGACAGCGGGTTCGGCCCGGCGCTGAGCGCGGCGGCGGCCAGCCCGGGATCGATCACGCGCTCGCCCCGCAGCACCCGCCTGATCGCGGCGGCCAGTTCGCTCGCGGGGCTGTCCTTCACCAGGAAGGCGACCGCCCCGGCCTCCATCGCGCGGCGCAGGTAGCCGGGCCTGCCGAAGGTGGTGAGGATCACCACCCGGCAGCCGGGAACGCGGCGGCGCAGCTCCTCGGCGGCGGCGATCCCGTCCCTGCCGGGCATCTCGATGTCGAGCAGCGCGATGTCCGGCCGGGTCGCCTCGGCGACGGCGATCGCCTCGTCCCCGTTCGCCGCCTCTCCGACCACCTCGATGTCGGGCTCCAGGCCGAGCAGGGAGGCGAGTGCTCCCCGCACCATGCTCTGGTCCTCCGCCAGCACGATCCTGATCACTCGCTCAACCTATCCGCGATCTTCTCCGCCGTACGGTCCGGGGGCGGCGGAACCGCGACCCGCACCCGGAACCCGCGCCTATCGGCCCCGACCTCCAGGTCCCCGCCCGCCGCGCGCACCCGCTCGCCGAGCCCGGTGAGGCCGTTGCCCGGCGCGTACGCCCCGCCGCCGCCGTTGTCGGCGATCTCCAGCACCGCGCCCTCCTCGCCGTACGACAGGTCGATCTCGCAGCGGGTGGCCCCCGAGTGCCGTACGACGTTGGTGGTGGCCTCGCGCACGGCCCAGGCGAACAGGCCGTCGAGGTCCTCGGGCAGCGGGGTGCCACGGGTGCGCACGCCGAGGACGACGTCGGCCGCGGCCAGCGCGGACCTGGCGCCGTCGATCTCCTCCGACAGGCGGCGCCGGCGGTATCCGCTGACGGCCTCGCGCACCTGGGCCAGCGCCTGCCGCGCCACCGACTCGATGTCGGCCACCTCCCCGGCCGCCTTCGGCGAGCCCTGCTCGCCCAGGCGCCGGGCCAGCTCGCTCTTCAGCACGATGAGCGAGAGGCTGTGCCCCAGCAGGTCGTGCAGGTCGCGGGCGATCCGCAGCCGCTCCTCGGTGGCGGCCAGCCTGGCCACCTCGCTCTGCGCCTGCCTGAGCTGGACGACGAGGACGCGGGTGTTGCGGACGCTCATGAACAGCACGCCGAGCGTGACGACCTGCAGCACGAGCGCCCACACCGTGCCGTCGTCGGCGCCTATGACCTTGCCGTCGGCGACGACGAGCGCGGCCATGGCCGCGACACCCAGCAGGGCGCGGCGGGGCGGCAGTCCCATGGCGTAGACGACCACCAGGTAGACCGGCAGGGTCAGCCAGGAAGGGCTCTGGAACAGCAGCGGGAAGACGGCCCCCATCGCCGTCGCGACGCCGAGCAGGGGGAACGTCCACCGGGGATGCTCGTCGAGGGCGCGCGGCCCCAGCACGACCGTCAGGTAAACGGCCACGAAGACCGCGAGCGCGCCCATCCGCCAGACCGCCCGCGCGCCGGTCACCGTGCCGTCGACCACCTCGGACACCGGGTAGAAGAGATAGATCAGGCCCAGCGACATGCCCATCAGGCGCCTCAGGCGGGAGGGGCTGTCATCCGTCCCGCCGAAGGTGAACACGTTGGCCAGCCGGCTCATCCCGGGGTCCTCCAGGTCGTGTGGCTCAGGCGCGGACCGTCGCGCTGCGTCCGATCACGCCCGCACCGTCGCGCGACGGTAGGCGACGAGGGCCAGCACCACCAGTGCCACCCCCCAGGCGAGGATGCCGGCCGCGTCGGCCGCGTGCGGGGCCTCGCCCGCCGCGATCCGCCAACCGATGCGCGCGTAATCGTACGACGGCGTCACGTGGGCGATGCTCTTCATGGCCGCGGGCATCATGCTCTCGGGGAACCAGAGCCCGCCGAGCAGGGCCAGGCCGAACATGCCGATCATCGCGACGGGCTGCGCGGTGTCGGGCGGCAGCAGGGACCCGATCGCCAGGCCCAGCGCCGCGAAGGGGATCGTGCCGGCCCACATCGCCAGGATCAGCTCCACCCACCGCGCCGGCGACAGCGACACGTCCTGGGTCAGCACCGCGGCCAGGCCGACCAGCAGCAGCGACGGCAGGACCAGCAGGAGCGAGGAGACCAGCTTCGTCAGGATGATCGCCCGGCCCGGCAGCGGGGTGATCTGGAGCTGCCGCAGCCAGCCGCTGTGCCGCTCCTGCGACCAGGGCACGGCCGTCGACATCATGGCGGCGGCCAGCGCGCCGTACGCCGCCATCGAGACCATCAGCAGGACGCTGCCCCGCAGCCCGGTCGCCTGGTCGGACTCCGACCCCCAGAGGTTGGAGTAGAGGAGGTAGAACCCGACGGGGAAGGCGACCACGAAGATGACGTAGCGCTTGTTGCGCAGCATCCGCAGCAGTTCGACCTTGATGTAGTGCCGCATGGTCAGGCCTCCTTGGTGAGGGCGAGGAAGGCGTCCTCCAGGTCGGCCCCGTGGAGCTGGAGGTCGCGGATGTCGAGGGTGGTCTTGCGATACAAGGCGGCGACGGTGGCGTCGAGGTCGGTCGTGCGCAGCGTGACCCGGCCGCCCTGGAGTTCCACGCCGGTCGTCCCCGGCAGGGCGTCGAGCCCGGCGACCGGCTGCTCGCCCAGCAGGAAGCTCACCGCCTGACCGGCGACCCCGGCCTTGATCGCGGCGGCGCTGCCGTCGGCGACGACCCGGCCGCGGGCGATCACGACGACCCGGTCGGCGTTCTCGTCGGCCTCCTCCAGGTAGTGGGTGGCGAACAGGATCGTCCGGCCCCGCGCGGCGTACGCCCGCATGTTGTCCCAGAACGTACGGCGGGACTCGACGTCCATGGCCGCGGTCGGCTCGTCCAGCAGCAGCAGCCTCGGCCCGCCCGCGATGGCCAGCGCGAACCGGACCCGCTGCGTCTGCCCGCCTGACAGGCGGTCGGCCCGCCGCCGGGTGAGCTCCGTGAGGTCGGCGAGCCGGAGGATCTCCTCCAGCGGCAGCGGACGCGGGTAGAGCCGCCGGACGAAGTCCACGGTCTCGGCCACGGTCAGCTCGGGGATCAGCGCGCCCTCCTGGAGCATCGCGCCGATCTCCCCGTTGGCGACCGCCGTCTCCGGCGGCTCGCCGAAGACCCGGATCTCGCCGGAGCTGGGCCGCAGCAGGCCGAGCAGCATGTTGATCGAGGTGGACTTCCCGGCTCCGTTCGGCCCGAGCAGGGCGACCGTGGCGCCGGCCGGGACCTCCAGGTCGAGGCCGTCGACCGCGAGCACATCTCCGTACCTCTTGGTGACGTCGGTGAAGGCGATGGCGTTCATGGGCTTCACGGTAGGAATCGGGACCCGCATGCCGTCAGTGCCCTGCCTCCGGCCTTCGCGATGACATTTGTCATGCGGCGGGCCGCTCCGCCTGCCTGCGGTCGGAGAAGACCGCCCGGGAGCGTCCGGCCCTGACTGCCGGACGGCGCCCACAGCGTGATAACCAGGAGAAATGCGCCGCATGGCGGTCTTACGAGATATCCGCCAGGTTCTCCACGTGAGCCGTGTCCTGGTGGTGATCCCGCTCGGGCTCATCGTGATCATCACGGCCGTCGACATCGCGCTTCCGCGGAGCGTTCACCTGGGGCCGCTGCTCGTCGTCGCTCCCGCGCTCACCGCGTCGTTCGCCGGCCCGTGGTGCACCGCGGTGATCGGAGCGCTGGCGTTGGCGGCCGAAGTGGTGGACGGCCTGGGACAGGGCAACCTGGGAAGCCCCGAACACCAGGTCGAGATGCTCGCCCTGCTCGCCGTATCGGCCGTCGTGGTCGTCTTCCGCGCGATCCACGAGCGGCACCGGGCCGTGCTCCACCAGGTCCGGGCGGTCTCCGAGATCACCCAGCGCGTCCTGCTGCGACCACTGCCCCGGCAGGTCGGCCCCCTGCGCATCGCCTCGATGTATCTGGCCGCGGCCGCGGAGGCGAGGATCGGCGGTGATCTGTACGCGGCCGCTCGGACGGACGACGCCACCCGTCTGCTGATCGGCGACGTACGCGGAAAGGGCCTGGCCGCGGTCGGTGACGCCGCGGCGTCGCTCTGCGCCTTCCGTGAGGCGTCACACGGCCACGCGACCCTCTCGGAGCTGATGAGGCGCATGGAGACCAGCATCTGCCAGAACCTCAACGAATACGCCGAGACCGACACGGACGCCCAGGAATGCTTCGTCACCGCGGCGGTCGTCGAGATCCCTGACGCCGAACCGGCAGTGAACGTGATCGCCTGTGGCCACCCGCCGCCACTCCTCCTCCGCGGGAACAGGGTGCTGACCCTGGAGCCGGACCAGGTCGCTCCCCCATTGGGACTCGAACAGCTGACGGCGTCCGAACCTCGGCCGGCGACATTCCCCTTCCAGCCCGGCGACGTCCTCCTGCTGTACACCGACGGCGTCATCGAGGCCCGCGACCAGACCGGCACGTTCTTCGATCTCCCCGCACGCCTGGGCGAACGGGCCGGCGAGGACATCGGCACCCTCGTCGAGCGGCTCCGCGAGCGCCTTTTCGACCACGTCGACGGCCGGCCTGACGACGACACCGTCGTGATCGCGATCGAGCGCCTGCCGACGCCGGATCCCTGAACCGTACGGCCGCCGGCCGCACCACGGCGGCCCCCAGGGCTCCCTGCCTGCCCGGTGGCGGCCGCAAGGCGCGCTACGTTCCGTCCTCGGGTGAGCGCGTCGGCGCCGCCCGGCGGGTCAGAGGCGGCAGGCGAAGATGGCGGTGACGAGGATCGCCTTGGCGCCGATCTCCCAGAGCTGGTCCATCACCTGCTGGTGGCCCTTGCGCGGGACCATCGCCCGCACGGCCACCCAGCCCTCGCGGTGGAGCGGGGAGACGGTGGGCCCCTCCATGCCGGGGGTGATGGCAATGGCCTCGTCGATGCGCTCGGCCCGGATGTCGTAGTCGATCATGACGAAGTCGCGGGCCACGATCACGCCCTGCAGGCGGCGGATGAGCTGCTGGAACCCGTTGGCCTCCGGGGCGCCGGCCCGCTTGATCAGGACGGCCTCGGAGTGCGCGATCGGCTCCCCGAAAACCTCCAGGCCGACGTTGCGCAGCGTCGTGCCGGTCTCCACCACGTCGGCGACCGCGTCGGCGACGCCGAGCCTTATCGCCGTCTCGACCGCGCCGTCGAGCTTGATCACGCGTGCGTCCACGCCCTGGTCGGCGAGGTACTTGCCGAGCAGCCCGGCGTACGAGGTGGCGATGCGCAGGCCGGACAGGCCGGAGACGCCGGAGTAGGCGCCCGGCGTGGAGGCGAAGCGGAACGTCGACCGGCCGAAGCCGAGCGGCATGACCTCCTCGGCCGGGGCGCCGGAGTCGAACAGCATGTCGCGGCCGGTGATCCCGGCGTCCAGGGTGCCCTCGCCGACGTAGACGGCGATGTCGCGCGGGCGGAGGAAGAACAGCTCGCAGGAGTTCTCGGAGTCGACGACCACGAGCTCCTTGCTGTCCCTGCGCTGGCGGTAGCCCGCCTCCTTCAGCATGATCTGGGCGGCCTCGGAGAGCGCGCCCTTGTTCGGTACGGCGATGCGCAGCATGAGCGGGAGATCCTTTCGGGCAAGAACGAGGTCGATGGACGATCTGTAGCCGCCGCGGCGGCTAAAGATGCTTGTAGACCTCGTCCAGCCCGATTCCGCGTGCCAGCATCAGGACCTGGACGTGGTAGAGCAGCTGCGAGATCTCCTCGGCCGCCCGGTCCGCCGACTCGTGCTCGGCCGCCATCCAGCTCTCCGCGGCCTCCTCCACGACCTTCTTGCCGATGGCATGGACGCCGGCGTCCAGGGCGGCCACGGTGCCGGACCCCGCGGGCCGGGTGCGCGCCTTCTCTGCCAGCTCGGCGTACAGCTCTTCGAAGGTCTTCATGGTCTCTCTCGGGTCGTGGGCCTGCGTCCAGGGTATCGGCCCCAGGGTAGTCGCGGGGGCGCGCCGCCGTGCCCCGCGTCCACCCTGCGAGATCCCCTCAGCCGAGGATCTTCCTGGCCAGCCTGAGCAGTTCGAGCGCCTGCTGCGACTCCCCGCCCTCGTGGCCGTTGAACGGCCAGACCGTGATGTCCTTGGGGCCGGCGTAGTGGTTGTAGGCCCCGAACACGGTCGAGGGCGGCGTGATGCCGTCGCGCAGGGCGACGGAGAACCGGGCGGGCGTGCGGGCCCGAGCCGCGAAGTGCAGGCCGTCGAAGTAGTCGAGGGTCGCGAAGACGTCCTCGACCCGGGTCCTGTGGATCCCGCAGAAGCGGCCCAGCTCGCCGTACGGGTCCTCATCGGTGATCTCGACGGCGCGCCGGATGTCGCACATGAACGGCACGTTGACGAACGCGTAGGCGAGGTCCGGCACGAGCGCGGCGGCGGCCAGCGCCATGCCGCCGCCCTGGCTGCCGCCGGTCACGACGACCCGCCCGGCGTCCACGAGGGGGTGCGACCTGGCCGCCTCGACCGCGCGCACGACGTCGGTGTAGAGCCGCCGGTAGTAGTAGTCGTCCCGGTCGAACACGCCCTGGGTGAGCTTGCCGGGGATCTGCGCGCCGTTGCCGCCCACGGGGTCGGGGGTGTCGCCGGAGCGCCAGGTGCCGCCCTGCCCGCGGGTGTCCATCACGAACGTCGCGTATCCGGCGGCCGGCCACAGCAGCCAGTCGTGCGGCCGGCCGCGGCCGCCGCCGTACCCGATGAACTCCACCACGCACGGTAGCGGTCCTGACGCGCCCGCGGGCGCGATGAACCACCCCTTGATCGGATGCCCGCCGAATCCCGCGAACGTCACGTCGGCCACGTCGACCAGTGCGAGGTCGGCCTCGTACGGCTCGAAGACGGGGTTCAGGTCGTGCGCGCGGGCCTCGGCCAGCGTGCGGTCCCAGAAGGCGTCGAAGTCCGCCGGCTCCCGGCGCTCGGGCAGGTACGCGCGTAACTGGTCGAGGGGCATGTCGACGAACATGGGGGGCTCCCGTGGGTGGTGGGCCTGGGGTCCTGTACGCCGCAAGGTTACACAAGTGCCTTGTTTCAGACTTCTGACCCGGTTAAGGGTCATCCGCCGGAGTCCGCCTCATCACCGACTGTGCCACCGACCTGCTGAATCGCGCCCCGGACGACGTGACGTCCGGATTGATGACATGAAACACCCTCTTGAAACTAATCCGGTTTAGTGCTGGACTCTGCACGAATTCGAAGCGTGGGAGGTGCGCCGCGCGGCATGGCCTCGCGGCGGGCCGCCTCTCGGGGGGCACGACATGTCAGTCGATCACTTTCCGTAGAGATCGGAGACGTCCATGCGACGAACGACGGCGGCCACCTGCGCCGCCCTGATCGCCGCTTTCGGCGCGGGCTGCGCGACCAGCGGCACGTCGGAGACCAAGCAGGCGGACGCGAACGCCCCCGCCACGATCACGTGGTGGTCCACCGGGGGCGACGACGAGACGGCGTCCTTCCAGAAGGCCGCCGACCTGTACACCAGGACGCACCCCAACGTGACGATCAAGGTGCAGACGCTGAGCTGGGACGACGCGTACGCGAAGCTGCTCGCGGCCTCGACCAGTCGCAGCGGGCCCGACATCATCTCCGGCGGCATGACCTGGACCATCCAGTTCGGCCTGCGTGGCGGCATGGTGGACCTGCGCAAGTACGGCATCGAGCAGCTCCAGGCCCAGGCGCAGCCCGCCCAGTGGAAGTCGGCCGTCTCCCCCGACGGCACCGTCTACGGCATCCCCCTCGACATGTCCACCGAGGCGCTCTACTACCGGACCGACCTGTTCGAGAAGGCCGGGCTCAAGGAGCCGCCCAAGACCTGGGACGAGCTGACCGCCGACATCGAGAAGCTCAAGAAGTCAGGGGTCAAGACGCCGTTCAGCATCGACTGGGGCAATCTCGACTGGATCGGCTACTTCAACTTCCTCTACCAGGCCGGCGGCAGCTTCTACACGCCGGACTGCAAGCCCTCCCTGAACACGCCGCAGGCCGAGCAGGCGCTGTCGTACTGGATCGGCCTGCACCGCGAGCACGGCGCGCCGACCGACACGGTGTCGACACCGGACGCGCTGGACGCGGGCACCGCGATGGTCTACGGCGGCAACTGGAACGCCCTCGCCATCGACACCACCAAGCCGAAGCTGAAGGACAAGTGGGCGGTCGCCCCGGTGCCGGCCGGCCCGGCGGGCCCCACGACCTTCATCGGCGGCCGGGCCGTCGGGGTCACGTCCTACAGCAAGCACATCCAGCAGGCGGCGGACTTCGTCAAGTTCCTCTACACCGACGAGGCCGTCGACGCGGTGTCGGCGGAGTCGAAGGCCCGCAACGTCGCCTACATCCCACCCCGCCCCGACAAGGTCGCCGGCTCTCCGTTCGCGCCGGAGCACTCGGCGGTGTTCGCGGAGATCATCAAGACCGGTGCGGCGGCGCCCGGATGTCCCGGCTGGGACGAGAGCGCGTCCGACGTGGCCAAGCAGCTCCAGTCCGCGATCCTCGGCAAGGCCGACGTGAAGACGGCCCTGGGCGAGGCCGCCAAGGTCATGGAGCGCAACGCCGGCTAGCCGGTGGACAGGACCGTGGCTCGCCGGTGACGCCTGACCCCTCACCGGCCGCGGCCATCCGTCTCCCGCACACGGCTTTTCCGTGCACACGGTTTTCCCGTGCACACGGTTTTCCGGTACACACCCGGCCGGTGACACCTGACCCTTCACCGGCCCGGGTCCGCCCACGGTTTCCCTCCTGATGAAGAACGACCCGAGTGGAGAACGCCATGGCAACCCACGCCGCCGCGCCCCGGCAACGATGGCGCCGCTACGGCACGTCCTATCTGATGCTGCTGCCGTTCCTCGGCCTGTTCGCCGGTTTCCTGGTCTGGCCGCTGGCCAACTCGCTCTACCTCAGCTTCACCGAGTTCGACGGGGTGAACGCCCCCGAGTTCGCCGGCCTGGAGAACTTCCGGCGCCTGCTGTTCGACGACGACCGGTTCCGGCACGCCCTCGGCAACACGTTCCTCTACGTCGTGGCGTCGGTCGGGATCGGCACGCTGCTGTCGCTCGGTCTCGCGCTGGCCTTCAGCGGATCGAGCTGGCCGCACCGCATCATGCGGACGATCTTCTTCCTGCCCTCGGTGACCTCGTCGATCGCGCTCATACTGCTCTGGAAGTGGATCTTCAATCCGGGTGATTTCGGCCTGGCCAACGCCGTCGTCTCCTGGTTCGGCGGCAGGGCCGTCGAGTGGCTGGCCACCCCCGGGCTCACGATCCCCATCCTCGTGCTCATGTCGGTCTGGGGCGGCATGGGCTACGGCATGGTCCTGTACGTCGCCGGGCTCAACACGATCCCCCAGGAGTACTACGAGGCGGCCCGCATCGACGGCGCCACCCCCTGGCAGCAGTTCCGCCGGGTGACGCTGCCGCTGCTGCGCCCGGTCACCACATACGTGGTCGTGACCGGCCTCATCGGGGCCTTCCAGGTCTTTGAAGCCGTCTACATCGTGTTCCGGGGGACCAACAACGTCGGCGGCGTGCTCGACTCGGGCCTGATGATCGTGCCCTACCTGTACGACCAGGGCTTCACCCACTTCAAGCTCGGCTACGCCTCGGCGGTCGCGTGGGTGCTCTTCCTGATCATCTTCGCGCTCAGCATGGTCAACCTCCGCATCGGCCGCGCCCTGAAGGAGCTGTGATGGCCGCCGCCCCCACGACCACGCCGGTCGCCGTGAGTCCCGCGACGGCGCCGCCGGCGACCGGCGTCGCGTCCCGCACCACCTGGCGCGGCCACCTGCTGCGGCTGCCGTTCTACCTGCTGTCGCTCACCATGATCGCGCCGTTCTACTGGATGCTGATCACGGTGTTCAAACCGGTGACGGAGATAGGCAGGCAGCCTCCGTCGTTCGTGCCCGAACACCCCACCCTGAACAACTTCTACGACCCCGGCTACTCCCCCGCCCGGGTCAACCCGGGCCACCTCCAGGGCATCTTCCAGCGGTTCCAGGTCGACTTCGGGTTCGGCCGGTTCATGTTCAACAGCCTGGTGATCACGGTCGCGATCACGGTCGGGTCGCTGCTGGTCGCCTCGCTGGCGGCGTACGTGATCACCAAGCACCGCGTGCCGGGGCGGCGGCTGATCTTCCTGGTGATCGTCGCCTCGATGATGGTGCCCTGGCAGACCACCCTGGTGCCCAACTACGTCATCATGCGCAACCTCGGCTGGCTGGACACCTACCAGGGCTACATCATCCCGGCGCTGGCCAAGGCGTTCGTGCTGTTCTTCCTGGTGCAGTTCCTCCACTCGATCCCGGACGAGCTGATCCAGGCCGCCCGGGTCGACGGGGCCGGGGAGTGGCGCATCTGGTGGCGGATCGTGCTGCCGCTGCTGCGCCCGGCCCTCGCCGCGATGTCGATCTTCGTCGTGCTCGCGGAGTGGAACAACTTCCTCTGGCCGCTGATCATCGTGCAGAGCGACGAGATGGCGAACATCCCGGTCGCGCTCGCCCGGCTCAACTCGTACTTCCCCGGCGCGCAGCACGAGGGGGCGATCATGGCGGGCGGCCTGCTCGCCTCCCTGCCGTCGATCGCCTTCTTCCTCGCCTTCCAGCGCTACTTCACCCGCGGGATCGTGCTGAGCGGCCTGAAGGGCTGAACGGCACACGCGCCGCCGGGTCGCCTGCCTTGCGAGACCGGGCGGAAGCGCCGGACGGCATGGGAGTCCTCTTCACACGCCACCGGGCCGCCCGTACGGACGGCCCGGTGACAGGGAGGACTCAGCGGCCGGTGAACCGGCGGCCGCGACCGCCTTCGCCACCGCCGTACCCGGCCTGACCGCCGGCACGGCCGCGGTGGTGACCGCCACCCCGCCCGCCGCGGGACTCGCCGCGGCCCTCGGCCCGGCCGTCGCCGGCCCACGCCCCGCGGGACCGCTCACCCTGGTCGGGCCCCCTGCGCCGGCCGTCACCCTCGCCCGGGCGGTCACCGCTGCGGGGACGGTCGCCGAAGCGCCGGGGGCGGCCATGCGGCTTGTCGTCACGCTGCCTGTCGTCGTACCCCCGCCGCAGCGGCGTGCGCACGTCGGGCTCCCATACGGGCACGGCCTCGCCGCTCGGCGTCCGGGCCCCGGCGATGTCCGCCAGGATCGGGTCGCCCGGCGCCACCCGGTGCCGCGACGCGGTGACCCCGGCCTTGCGAGTCATCGACTCGGCGGAGCGCCGCTCGCTCGGCAGCACCAGCGTCAGCACCACGCCACGCTCGCCCGCCCGGGCCGTACGGCCGCCCCGGTGCAGGTAGCTCTTGTGGTCGGCGGGCGGGTCCACGTGCAGCACCAGGCTCACGTCGTCGACGTGGATGCCGCGCGCCGCGACGTCCGTGCACACGAGCACCCCGATCTTGCCCTGGCGGAACCCGTCGAGGATGCGGGTGCGCTGGTTCTGCCGCTTGCCGCCGTGCAGGCCGCCGGCGCGGACCCCCGCCCGGGCGAGCTGTTTCACGATCCGGTCGACGCCGTGCTGCGTGCGCACGAACAGGATCGTACGGCCGTCCCGGTTGGCGATCTCCGCCGTCACGTCCACCTTGTCGTCGCGGTGCACCTGGAGCAGGTGGTGCTCCATCGTCTCGACCGGGGAGGTGGCCGGGTCCAGCGAATGGACGACCGGGTCGGTCAGGAAGCGCTGGACCAGCGTGTCCACGTCGCCGTCGAGCGTCGCCGAGAACAGCAGGCGCTGACCGCCGGCGGGCGTGCGCGCGAGCAGCGCGCTCACCACGGGGAGGAAGCCGAGGTCGCACATGTGGTCGGCCTCGTCGAGGACGGTGATCTGGACGTCGTCCAGCGCGCACGCGCCCTGCTCGATCAGGTCGGTGAGGCGGCCGGGCGTGGCGACGACGACGTCCACCCCCCGGCGCAGGTCCTCGATCTGGCGGCCCATCGGCATGCCGCCGACGACCGTCCTGGTGCGCAGCGACAGCCCCCGGCCGAGCGGCTCGAGGGCGGCGGCGACCTGCAGCGCGAGCTCGCGGGTGGGCACCAGGATGAGGGCGCGGGGCCGCCGGGGCGCCGCCTTCTCCCCCGCGATCCTGGCCAGCGTGGGCAGGCCGAAGGCGAGGGTCTTGCCGGAACCGGTCCGGCCGCGGCCGAGGACGTCGAGCCCGGCGAGGATGTCGGGGATGGCCGCACGCTGGATCGGGAACGGCGTGGTGATGCCCTGCCGGGCAAGCCCTGTCACGAGCGGTCTGGGCAGCCCCAGCACCGCGAACTCGGTGGGGGTGGTCGTGCCCTCACCGAGGTCAGAGATGGTCACGTAGTCGTGCCTTTCGGAAGAAGACGTGCCGGAACACGCGGGCGCGTCACTTCTGCGAAAGGACGAGCCAGGTCAGGCACGGCAGGCGAGCCGTGCCGATCGGGCGTCATAGGCCGGAGAATGAAGCGGCCTGCGCCCGCATGATGCCGTGAGCATGCGTCCCGCAGAAGTGGAGACCGCCGGGCGGCGGCTCCCACGGACGCCTTGCACTCACGTCACAGCAAAGAACGACTGTACGGCATTCCCGCGCCGCGCCGGCCGTCCGCGCCTCCGCATCGCCGTCGAGATGGGCACGGCTCAGACCGCGGGCAACCGGAAGCCGATGGAAAAGCCACACGTCCCGCCGCGTACGGACGCGGCGGGACGGCGCGGGCGTGTCCCGGGCGGGAAGCCGCCTCGGGTCAGACGTTGAAACCGAGCATGCGCAGCTGGTCGCGACCCTCGTCGGTGATCTTGTCCGGGCCCCACGGCGGCAGCCAGACCCAGTTGATGACCACGCTGGAGACCAGGTCGGCGAGCGCCGAGTTCGCCTGGTCCTCGATGACGTCGGTCAGCGGGCAGGCGGCGCTGGTCAGCGTCATGTCGATGGTGGCGATCGGGCGCTCGCCCTCGGCGGCCGGGTCGAGGTTGACGCCGTACACGAGGCCGAGGTCCACCACGTTGATCCCCAGCTCGGGGTCCACGACGTCCTTCAGCGCATCAAGCACGTCGTCGAGGGAAATCTCCCCGTCGTAGGTGCCGGTCGCCGCCTCGGTCGCGGTTCCCGTCGGGGTCTCGGTCGGCTTGCTCACGTCGTCTCCTCACCTCGCGGCGCCCGCGGCGCGGCGCCGTCCTTGCCAACGCGCCGAAGGCCGCCGGTCATCCCTGGCTCCTCATCAGCGCGTCCTTGTAGGCCATCCAGGCCAGCAGCGCGCACTTGACGCGGGCGGGGAACTTCGCCACACCGGCGAACGCCACCGCGTCGCCCAGCACGTCCTCGTCGGGCTCCACCTGGCCCCTGCCCTGCATGAGCCGGGTGAACTCCTCCACCACCGACAGCGACTCCTCCACCGTGGAGCCGGTGGCGAGCTCGTGCAGCACCGAGGCGGCGGCCTGGCTGATGGAACAGCCCTGACCGTCGTAGGACACGTCGAGCACCTTGCCGCCGTCGGCCACCTTCACCCGCAGCGTCACCTCATCGCCGCAGGTCGGGTTGACGTGGTGCACCTCCGCGTCGTACGGCTCGCGCAGGCCCCGCCCCTGGGGGTGCTTGTAGTGCTCCAGGATCAGCTCCTGGTACATGGATTCACCGATCATGGCTCAGCCGAACACCTTCTGCACGTGGTGGAGGCCGCGGACCAGTGCGTCGATCTCGGCCGTCGTGTTGTACAGGTAGAAAGACGCCCGCGTGGTCGCCGGAATTCCGAACCTGAGGTGGAGCGGCCGGGCGCAGTGATGACCTACCCGCACCGCGATCCCGTACACGTCGTCGAGGATCTGCCCCACGTCGTGCGGGTGGATCCCCTCCAGCGTGAACGAGATCGTGCCGCCGCGGGCGATGGGCGTGCGCGGGCCGATGATCCTGAGCCCGGGGACCTCCGGCAGCGCCTCCAGCGCGTACGCGACCAGCTCCTTCTCGTGCGCCTTGATCTGGTCCATGCCCACGGCGGTCAGGTAGTCGGCCGCCGCGCCGAGGCCGATCGCCTCGACGATGGGCGGCGTCCCCGCCTCGAACTTGTGCGGCACCGGCGCGTACGTCGAGTGGTCCATCCAGACGGCCTCGATCATCTCGCCGCCGCCGAGGAACGGCGGCATGGCGTCGAGCAGCTCGCGGCGGCCCCACAGCACGCCGATGCCGGACGGCCCGACCATCTTGTGGCCGGTGAAGGCGACGAAGTCGACGCCCAGCTCGGTCACGTCCACGGGCTGGTGGGGCACCGACTGCGACGCGTCGAGCATCATCAGCGCGCCGACCTCGCGCACGCGGGCCAGGATCGGCGAGACCGAGTTGACCGTGCCCAGCACGTTCGACTGGTGCGCGATCGAGACGATCTTCGTGCGCTCGTTGACCAGCTCCTCCAGGCCATCGACGTCGAGGCGGCCCTCGTCGGTCACCGGGAACCACCGCAGCGTCGCGCCGGTCCGCTGCGCGAGCAGCTGCCACGGCACGATGTTGGAGTGGTGCTCCATCTCCGAGATGACGATCTCGTCGCCGGGGCCCATCCGGAACCGCTCGTCCTCGCAGACCGGGTTGCCGAATGCGTACGCCACGAGGTTGAGGGCCTCGGAGGCGTTCTTGGTGAAGACGATCTCGTCGCGCGACGGGGCCTTGACGAACGCGGCGATCTTGTCGCGCGCCGCCTCGTACGCCTCGGTCGACTCGCTGCCCAGCACGTGCAGCGCCCGGCCGACGTTGCCGTAGTGCCAGGTCAGGTGATCGCGCATGGTCTCGATCACCTGGGTCGGCTTCTGGGAGGAGTTGCCGGAGTCGAGGTAGACCAGCGACCTGCCTCCGGGGAGTTCGCGGGCGAGGACCGGGAAGTCCTTCCTGATCCTCTCCACGTCGAAGCCGGGCGCACTCATCAGGCGGACGCCTTCGTGTAGGCCTCGTACCCCTCGTTCTCCAGCTTGTCGGCCAGCTCGGGGCCGCCCTCCTCGACCACGCGCCCGCCGGCGAAGACGTGGACGAAGTCCGGCTTCACATAGCGCAGGATGCGGGTGTAGTGGGTGATCAGCAGCACGCCGGTGTCACCGGAGGCGCGGAACCGGTTGATGCCCTCGGAGACGACGCGCAGGGCGTCGACGTCGAGGCCGGAGTCGGTCTCGTCCAGCACCGCGATCTTGGGCTTGAGCAGCTCCAGCTGGAGGATCTCGTGGCGCTTCTTCTCGCCGCCGGAGAAGCCCTCGTTGGTGTTGCGCTGGGCGAAGGCCGGGTCGATGGACAGCGCGTCCATGCCCGCCTTCAGCTCCTTGGCGAACTCGCGCAGCTTGGGCGCCTCGCCGCGGACCGCGGTGATCGCCGAACGGAGGAAGTTCGACACGCTGACGCCGGGAACCTCGACCGGGTACTGCATGGCCAGGAAGAGCCCGGCGCGGGCGCGCTCGTCCACCGACATCTCCAGCAGGTCCTCGCCGTCGAGCAGCACGGTGCCGGAGGTGACGGTGTACTTGGGGTGCCCCGCGACGGCGTACGCCAGCGTGGACTTGCCCGAGCCGTTCGGGCCCATGATGGCGTGGGTCTCGCCGCTGCGGACCGTCAGGTCGACGCCGCGCAGGATCTCCTTGTCGCCCACGGCGACGTGCAGGTCACGAATCTCAAGGGTGGACACTTGTATTTACTCCTTCGAGAGCGAGACGTACACGTCGTCGCCTTCGATCTTGACTCGGTAGACGTTGACGGGCCTGGTCGCGGGCGGCCCGGTGGGCTTGCCGCTGCGCAGGTCGAAGCAGGAGCCGTGCAGCCAGCACTCCAGCGTGTGGTCGTAGACCTCGCCCTCGCTGAGGCGGACCTCCGCGTGCGAGCACACGTCGTGCAGGGCGAAGACCTCTCCCCCGGTGCGGACCAGCGCGACCGGCGTGTCGCCGACCTCCAGGCCGATGACGCCGCCGTCGGGGATGTCGCCGACCTGGCAGACCTTCTCCCAGTGGGCGGTCTCGGCGCTCATCGGGCCAGCTCCGCCTCGACCGCCGACAGGACCCGCTCGCGGATCTCCGGCACCTCGATCTTCTCCAGCAACTGGGCGAAGAAGCCGTGGATGACCAGGCGGCGGGCCTCGTCGAACGGGATGCCGCGAGCCTGCAGGTAGAAGATGTGCTCGTCGTCGAGCCGGCCGGAGGCGGACGCGTGGCCGGCTCCCGCGACCTCGCCGGTGAGGATCTCCAGGTTCGGCACCGAGTCGGCGCGGGCGCCGTCGGTGAGGATGAGGTTGCGGTTCAGCTCGTAGGTGTCGGTGCCCTCGGCCTCGGCCCGGATGATCACGTCGCCGATCCAGACCGCGTGGGCGCCGTCGCCCTGCAGCGCGCCCTTGTAGGTCACGTTGCTGCGGCAGTTGGGCACGCTGTGGTCCACCAGCAGGCGGTGCTCCAGGTGCTGGCCCGCGTCCACGAAGTACAGGCCGGTCAGGTCGGCGTCGCCGCCCGGGGCGGTGTACGACACCGAGGGCGACAGCCGTACGAGGTCGCCGCCCAGGGTGACCACGAACGAGCGGAACGTCGCGTCCTTGCCGAGCCGCGCGTGGTGGTGGGAGACGTGCACGGCGTCGTCGTCCCAGTCCTGCAGGCTGACGACCTTGAGCGTCGCGCCCTCGGCCACGTCGAACTCGACGTTGTCGGCGTAGACGGCGCTGCCGCGGTGGTCCAGGACCAGCACGGCCTCGGCCATCGGCTCCACCGACACGAGGATGTGCCCGTAGGCGGCGGCGCCCGCCCCGGACCCCCGCAGCGTGATCACGGTGGGCCGGGAGGCGGCCGTCATCTTCGGCACCGTGACGACGGTGGCCTTCTCGAACGACGAGTACGCCTGCGCGCTGACCCGGTCGGCCGGCGTGTAGGCCTTGCCGAGCCGGGCGTCGTCGCGGCCGACGGTCTCGACGCGCACCTCCGGCGCGGCCTCGACGTCGACCACGACGCCGCCGGTGACGGCGGCCGTGCCGTTGTGCAGCCCCTTCAGCCGCGACAGCGGCGTGAACCGCCACTCCTCCTCGCGGCCCGTCGGCACCGGGAAGTCGGCCACGTCGTACGACGACTTCTCGTGCAGCGTCGACAGCGGCTTGGTCTCCAGGCCCATCAGCCGACCGCTCCTTCCATCTGCAGCTCGATCAGGCGGTTGAGCTCCAGGGCGTACTCCATGGGCAGCTCGCGGGCGATCGGCTCGACGAAGCCGCGCACGATCATCGCCATCGCCTCGTCCTCGCCGAGGCCCCGGCTCATCAGGTAGAAGAGCTGGTCCTCCGACACCTTGGAGACCGTCGCCTCGTGGCCCATCGACACGTCGTCCTCGCGGACGTCCACGTACGGGTAGGTGTCGGACCGGCTGATCTGGTCGACCAGCAGCGCGTCGCACTTGACGGTCGAGGCCGAGCCGGCGGCGCCCTCCTCGATCTGCACCAGGCCCCGGTAGGACGTGCGGCCGCCGCCGCGCGCCACGGACTTGGAGATGATCGTCGAGGACGTCTTGGGCGCGAGGTGCACCATCTTGGCGCCCGCGTCCTGGTGCTGGCCCTCACCGGCGAAGGCGACCGACAGCGTCTCGCCCTTGGCGTGCTCGCCCATCAGGTAGACGGCCGGGTACTTCATCGTGACCTTGGAGCCGATGTTGCCGTCGATCCACTCCATGGTCGCGCCCTCGTACGCCACGGCGCGCTTGGTGACCAGGTTGTAGACGTTGTTCGACCAGTTCTGGATCGTCGTGTAGCGGCAGCGGGCGCCCTTCTTCACGATGATCTCGACGACCGCCGAGTGGAGCGAGTCGGACGAGTAGATCGGCGCGGTGCAGCCCTCGACGTAGTGGACGTAGGAGTTCTCGTCCACGATGATCAGCGTCCGCTCGAACTGGCCCATGTTCTCGGTGTTGATCCGGAAGTAGGCCTGCAGCGGGATCTCGACGTGCACGTTCGGCGGCACGTAGATGAACGAGCCGCCCGACCACACGGCGGTGTTGAGCGCGGCGAACTTGTTGTCGCCCACCGGGATCACCGTGCCGAAGTACTCCTTGAAGAGCTCCTCGTGCTCGCGCAGGCCGGTGTCGGTGTCGACGAAGATGACGCCCTTCTCCTCGAGGTCCTCACGGATCTTGTGGTAGACGACCTCGGACTCGTACTGGGCGGCGACGCCGGCGATGAGGCGCTGCTTCTCCGCCTCCGGGATGCCGAGCTTGTCGTAGGTGTTCTTGATATCGGCGGGCAGCTCGTCCCAGGACGCGGCCTGCTTCTCCGTCGAGCGGACGAAGTACTTGATGTTGTCGAAGTCGATGCCCGTGAGGTCGGAGCCCCAGGTCGGCAGCGGCTTCTTTCCGAACAGCCGAAGGCCCTTGAGGCGCAGGTCGAGCATCCACTCCGGCTCGTTCTTGAGCGCGGAGATGTCGCGGACGACCTCTTCGGACAGCCCACGACGGGCCGTGGCGCCGGCCACGTCCGTGTCGGCCCAGCCGAACTTGTAATTCCCGAGGCCTTCCAGCTCCGGGCGGTCGGTGACAGTCACCTTCCGGACTCCTTGCTCGTCGATGTGCTCGATAGATGTGCGGCCGATAGATCGGCGATCGATGAATCGGCGGTCGATAGATCGGGACGCGCGTGCCGTGCGGCGAGCGCGGGTGAACTCACGTGGGTGGTGCAGACCCCGTCGCCGTTGGCGATCGTGGCCAGCCGCTGCACCGGCGTGCCCAGCAGCCGGGCGAAGGCCTCGGTCTCCGCCTCGCACAGCTGCGGGAACTGCGAGGCGACGTGCGCGACCGGGCAGTGGTGCTGGCACAGCTGCTCGCCGCCCTTGCCCGTCGCGGACGCCGACGCCGCGTAGCCCTCGGCGGACAGCGCCTCGGCCAGCACGCGGACCCGCTGCCCGGCGGGAACCTCGCGCATCAGCGCCTCGAGCCGGCCGACCAGCCCGGACACCTGCGCCCGCGCGAACTCCGACACCGCCTCGCCGCCCAGGCGCTCGGCCAGGAAGCGCAGCGCGCTGCCGGCGAGGTCGTCATAGGCGTGGACGAAGGCGCTGCGGCCCGCGTCGGTGATCGCGAACATCTTCGCCGGCCTGCCCCGGCCTCGCTGGCCGCGCGGGCGGGCCGTACGGGGCTCTATCATGCCCTCGGCCAGCAGCGCGTCGAGATGGCGGCGCACCGCGGCCGGTGTCAGCCCGAGCCGCTCGCCGAGCGCCGCGGCGGTCACCGGGCCGTGCTCCAGGATGAGCCGCGCCACCCTGGCGCGGGTCCCGCGCTCGGCTCCGATGTCCTTGTTCACGACGTCCTTGTACGCAGGGGACGTCGAGACGGGCCGCGTCACCACGGCCTTCTCGGCGTTCTGCTTCCCCTGCACGTTTTTCACAACATCAGTGTGCCGTAATTCCTTCCCCGCCGACAAACCCAAGGCGGGGTCGGCGGGGATGCAATTTCTCACGCAGGCAAGCCTTACCTAACCTGCAACGGCGAGGCTTTTCCGCATCCTTTACCTCCACGGGGTGGATTGGCGGCACTCGCCGACGAGAGCGCGCCTCCCGCTCCCTAGACTCGATGCCGTCGACGACTGACCAGGGCGGCCCGCATCCGGCCCGCTCCGGCGGTCGGTCCTGCGAGGGGAGGCCGGTGGGAGTGCCGGGGGTTGACAGCACGTTCGAGAGCACGCTCGGCGGCGCGGGCGAGGGCGCGCCGGCGGTCGAGGTCGACGGGCTGGTCAAGCGCTACGGAAGCACCACGGCCGTCGACGGGCTGACCCTCACCTGCGCGAGGGGCGCCGTCACGGCGATCCTCGGGCCGAACGGCGCCGGCAAGACCTCCACGATCGAAATCTGCGAGGGCTTCCGCAAGCCGGACGGCGGGACCGTGCGCGTGCTCGGCCTGGACCCGGCCGACCCCGCCCTCAGGCCGCGCCTGGGGATCATGCCGCAGACGGGAGGGGTGCCTCCCGCCGCCCGCGCGGGCGAGTGGCTGCGGGTTGTCTCCCGGTTCTACGCCGACCCGCTCGACCCCGACGCCCTGCTCGGCCTGCTCGGCCTGGCCGGGCACACGCGCACGCCGTACCGGCGGCTGTCGGGCGGCCAGCAGCAGCGCCTGTCGCTCGCGGCGGCGGTGATCGGGCGGCCGGAACTGGTCTTCCTGGACGAGCCGACCGCCGGGCTCGACCCGCAGGCGCGGCACGCCTGCTGGGACCTGGTCGCCGCGCTGCGCGCCGCCGGGGTGTCGGTGGTGCTGACGACCCACCAGATGGACGAGGCGGAGAAGCTGTCCGACCACGTGGTGGTCATCGACCACGGCCGGGTGGTCGCTGAGGGCACGCCTCAGTCGCTGACCGGCGCCGAGCGCCAGCTCAGGTTCCGCGCGCGCCCCGGACTGGGCCTGGAGGAGCTTCTGGCCGCGCTGCCGCCGGGCAGCGCCGCCAAGGAGTCGCCCTCGGGGCACTACATCATCGAGGGGCAGGTCGGCCCGCAACTGCTCGCGACCGTCACCGCCTGGTGCGCCAGCGAGGGCGTCACCACCGAGGACCTGCGCATCGAGCGGCGCACGCTGGAGGACGTCTTCCTCGAACTGACCGGCAGGGAGCTGCGGTGAGCACGATCGCCACACTGGACCTCACGCCGCGACCCGGAGCCGCGCCGCTGCACCGGATGGTCCTCGCCCAGGCGGGCGCGGAGATCAGGGCCACGCTGCGCAACGGCGAGCAGCTCCTGCTCACGTTGATCATCCCGATCCTGCTGCTCGCCGGTTTCTCCACGGCACCGCTGGTGGACGTCGGCGGCGGCGCGCGCGTCGACTTCGTCGCCCCCGGCATCCTCGCCCTCGCGGTCATGTCGACCGCGTTCACCGGGCAGGCGATCGCGACCGGCTTCGAGCGCAGGTACGGCGTGCTCAAGCGCCTGGGCGCCACCCCGTTGTCGCGGGCCGGGCTGCTGCTGGCCAAGACCGTCGCGGTCGTCGCCGTGGAGGCGCTGCAGGTGGTGGTAATCGTCGCGGTGGCGCTGGCGCTCGGCTGGTCGCCGCACGGCGACCCGCTGTGGGCCCTGCCGCTCCTGCTGCTGGGAACGGCGGCCTTCAGCGGCCTCGGTCTTCTCATGGCCGGCACGCTGCGGGCGGAGGCCACCCTCGCCGGGGCGAACCTCGTCTACCTGGTGCTGCTCGGGCTCGGCGGCGTGCTGTTCCCGCTCGACCGGTTCCCGGCCGGGGTGCAGCACGTGCTCGGGCTGCTGCCGATCAGCGCGCTCACCTCCGGCCTGCGGACCGTCCTGAGCGACGGCGGCGGCTTCCCCGGCGGCGCGCTGCTCGTGCTGCTGTGCTGGACGGTGGCCGCGCTCGCCCTGGCCGCCCGCACGTTCCGCTGGGAGTGACACGGGGCCGCCGGGAGTGACAGCAGTGACGCCGGGGGCCTTACCTGCGGCTTGACGGCCGACGCGTATGATTGCGGACGTTTGTTCGTGATCTATGCCATTTTGTGGGGTCGCCGGCATGACCGCTGAATCCCTTCCGGGAGCCGAGCCGTATCGAATGAGGCCGTCGCCGGGCAGGGCGCTGCGGGCCGCCTCTGACGCGATACCGCCGTCGGGGCTGGTGCTGCTGGGCATCCTGTCGGTCCAGGTGGGCGCCGGACTGGCCAAGAACCTGTTCACGCAGCTGCCCCCTTCGGCCGTGGTCTTCCTGCGCATCGCCACCAGCGCCGTCATTCTGCTGGCCATCGTCCGGCCCAAGGTGCGCGGGCTGTCGCGGCGCGACCTCGCCGTCGGCGTCGCGTTCGGACTCAGCCTCGGCCTGATGAACCTGTCGTTCTACGAGGCCCTCGCCCGGCTGCCGATCGGGATCGCGGTGGCCATCGAGTTCATCGGGCCGCTCACCCTGGCCGTGGTGTCCTCCCGCCGCCGGCTCGACCTGCTGTGGGTGGGACTGGCCGCCGCGGGCGTGATCCTGCTCGCCCCCTGGGGAGGGGCGGGGACCGTGAGCTGGGTCGGCATCGGGTTCGCGGCGCTGGCAGGGACGTTCTGGGCCGCCTACATCGTGTTCTCCGCGGCCACGGGCGCCCGCTTCCCCGGCGCGAGCGGGCTCTCGTTCGCCATGCTCGTGTCCACGATCGTCATCGCGCCCATCGGGGTCACCACGGGCGGGAGCGACCTGCTGCGGCCCGAGATCCTGCTGATCGGTGCGGGGGTCGGCCTGCTCTCCTCGGTCATCCCCTACTCGCTGGAACTCGAGGCACTGCGCCGGATGCCCAAGCGGGTCTTCGGCATCCTGATGAGCCTGGAGCCCGCCGCCGCCGCGCTCGTCGGCCTGTTCGTCCTGCACGAGGTGCTCCAGGTCCGCGAGTGGGCGGCGATCGGCTGCGTGGTGGTCGCCTCCATCGGCGCCACCCGCGTCGGCGACGGCTGATCCGTTCCCGCTCAGGCCGGGGGCGGGTCGGCCGACCAGATCGCCCGCACGTGCCGGAGATGGTGGTTCATCAGGCTCTCGGCCGCCGCGGCGTCACCGCGTACGAGAGCGTCGAGGAGGTCGAGGTGCTCGCGCGCCGAGGCCGCCAGCATCCGCGCGTCGGGCAGCCCGCGCAGCCCGTAGAGGCGGGCCCGGGCGCGCAGGTCCCTGACCGTCTCGACCAGCCTGGCGTTGTCCGACAGGGCCAGCAGCGCCAGGTGGAACCGCTGGTCGGCGGCCACGTAGGCGAACAGGTCGCCCCTTCCCGCGGCCGAGACGATCTCCTCGGCGATCGGGCGCAGCGCCTCCGCCTCCGCGCCCGGGGACTCTCCGGCGATCCGGGCCACCGTGGGCACCTCGATCAGCCGCCTGATCTCGATGATCTCGTCGAGGTCGCGCTCGGACACCTCCGCGACCCGGAAGCCCTTGTTGCGCAGGGCCTCGAACAGGCCCTCCTTGGCGAGGTCGAGCATCGCCTCCCGCACCGGTGTGGCGGAGACCCCGAACCTGGCGGCCAGCGCGGGGGCCGAGTAGACGACGCCGGGCCGCATCTCCCCGGCCACCAGCGCGTCGCGCAGCGCCTGCGCCACCTGCTCGCGCAGGTTCTGCCGCACTCCGGCGCCCGGCGCGCGGCGGTCGTCACGCTCGCGGCCCACCGGCTCGTCCCACGCCCCGCCCATCGCCCGGCCACCGCCCTCCTCGGTCCCGTACGGCCGATCGTACCGGCCCCTGCCAGGAAAACGATCAGCGCGTACCCGGGCGGGCCTGAGGGAGCGGGGGCCGTCCGAGCCTCGCCGGACGGCACGTGCTCCTTCAGTCCCGGCCGGGGAAGGGACCACCCGCAGGGCCGCCTACGATGAATTCCGTGAATCCCACGACTGACCGGATCCGCGGCACGCTGCTCGCGTTCTACCGCTCGTTCATGTTCCCGACGGGCGAGTCGATGCGGCGGTGGGCCCTGGCGGCGATCGTGGTCAACGTCGGCATCACCGTCACCGGCGCCGCCGTCCGCGTCACCGGCTCCGGCCTCGGCTGCCCGACCTGGCCGCGCTGCACGCCGGACAGCTTCGTGCCGGCGAGGATCGACACGCACGCGCCCGCCAACATGGCGATCGAGTTCGGCAACCGGCTGCTGTCGTTCCTCGTGCTCGCGGTCGCGGTCGCGTGCGTGATCGCCGCCTGGCAACTGTCGCGGGGCGAGCGTGGCCGCCCTGTCCTGCTGCGGCTCGCGCTGGTGCAGCCGGCCGGCGTCCTCGTCCAGGCCCTGTGGGGCGGGCTCGTGGTCCACACGATGCTCAACCCGGTGACCGTCAGCGTCCACTTCCTGCTGTCCATCGGCATGACCGCCGCCGCCGTCGTGCTGTTCGCCCGGGCGGGCGAGGGCGACGCCCCGGCTCAGCGGGTGGTCCACAGGGACATCCGCACGCTCGCGTACGTGCTGGCGGCGGCCGCCTTCGCACTGCTGCTCGCGGGGGTCGTCGTGACCGGCACCGGGCCGCACTCGGGAGACGAGGCCGCCTCCCGCTTCGGCTTCGACATCCAGACCGTGGTGCGGCTCCACACCGACATCGCCTACGTCGTCGTCGGGCTGACGTTCGCCCTGCTGTTCGCCCTGCGCGTCAGCGACGCCCCCGGCCGGGCCCGGCGGGCCGCGCTCGTGCTGCTCGGGGTGGAGCTGTCCCAGGGCGTGGTCGGATACGTGCAGTACTTCCTGGCGGTCCCCGCGGCGCTGGTGCTCCTGCACGTGCTGGGAGCGACGCTCGTGTGGGTCTGCGCGCTGCGCGTCGTGTTCCTGACGCGGACCCGGGGCCCCGTGCCCGCCCCCGCCCCCGAGCAGCCGGAACTCCACCACGCGGGGGTGTGACCCGAGGTGGAGGGATTACCCCGCTCCTCGCCGCGCAAAGGCGTTCTGTCGCGGCTCAGCCGGCCATGGACCTGGTCGCGTACGGCCCTGCGCCGGACCTTCCAGGGGCTGGTCGCCCTGAGCGTGCTGCCGCTCGCGCCGATGACCTGGGCCTGGCTGGCGAGCGCCGCCCACCGGGTGACGGCCGAGCCGGGCACGCACTGGACCGCAGAGGTGCCCGCGATGCCGGCCGCGCTCGTGCTGGGTGCCGGGCTCCAGGGCGACCAGCCGTCCGCCATGCTGCGCGCCCGGCTCGACATCGCGGCAGAGCTGTACCGCACGGGCAGGGTGCGGGCCCTGCTGCTGTCCGGCGACAACAGCCGCAGGGACTACGACGAGCCCTCGGTCATGCGCGCCTACCTGATCTCGCACGGCGTCCCGGCGGAAAGGATCGTGCTCGACTACGCCGGGTTCGACACATGGGACTCCTGCGTACGGGCCAAGACGATCTTCGGGGCCTCCCGGCTCGTCGTCGTGACCCAGGTGTTCCACCTTCCCCGGGCCGTCGCGCTCTGCCGCGCGGCAGGGCTGGACGCGTTCGGCGTCGGCGACGACTCCAGCCGCGACTGGCCGATGGAGACGGTGGTCTACGCCGTCAGGGAGTTCCCCGCCTCGGCCAAGGGCCTGCTCGACGGTCTGATCCTGCACTCCTCGCCGCGCTTCCTCGGCCGTCGCGAGACCGCGCTCGACCGCGCGCTGGCCGGCTGACTCTCGCCTCCCGGGCGTCCGGAGAGGACGGCGCGGCGAGACTTTCATCGGGCGGCACAAGGGCGGCGCGGCGAAACTTTCATGGGGCGGCCCGCCCTGAGCTGGGCGGACAGGGCGGGCGGAGGCGCGTCCGCTGGCCGGTGACGGCGCGGCGCGTTAGGGTCCGGGCCATGTGGGAGCGCTCCCACCACCCCAGAGGGAGGTGAGGCCACACCCACAGTGGCTATCGCACCGCGGGTACGAGGCGGATCCTCCTCCGCCCACCCATCGCGCAACGCCCGGGGAGCCGCCGTGACGGCCTCCCCGGGCGTTTCTCACAGGCTCCGGTGCCGGGTCGTGCCCGGCGAGATCAGACCCCGCCCGGCCGCCCGGCACCGCCGGGACCCGCTCAGCCGCAGCTGATGTCGCTGATCGACGGCGTGGCCGACCCGCTGCCGAGGAACCCGGCCGTGGCCGAGGCCCCCGGGGCCAGGGAGGAGTTCCACTCCGGCGCGTGGATCATCGCGAACGGGCCGCTCTGCATCGACGTCCCGTTCCACGCCTGGGTGATCGTCGCGCCGTTCGACATCTGCCACTGGACGTACCAGCCGTTGAGCGGGCCCGTGCCGGTGTTCTTGATCGTGACCTCGCCCTGGAAGCCGCCCTGCCAGGTGTTGGTCAGCTTCACCGTGGCCGTGCAGGCCGGGTTCCCGGCTGTCGGGGAGGCCGAGGGGCTCGGCGACGGGCTCCTGGTGGGCGAGGCGCTCGGCGACGGGCTCGGCGACGGGCTCGGCGTGGCGTTGTCGTTGATGAAGTTCACGTCGGAGCAGCCGTAGAAGGTCTCCTGGCTGTCCGACCGGTACCAGACCGCGTAGATGATGTGCCGGCCGCTCTTGTTGGGCAGCCTGCCGGAGAAGCGGTAGGCGCCGTTGCTGACCGCGGGCTCGGGGTCGACCGTGAGGAACGGCTGCTCCTCCATGTCCGCCCACGTCAGAGGCTTGGTCGGGTCGTAGCCGTCCTTGGTGACGTAGAGCTTGAAGCCGCCGGGGTGCGGCACCCACGCACCGTAGACGAAGTCGTAGGTGCTGCCGGCCTTCAGCGTGGTGGTCGGCCAGTCGGTCCTGGGCGCGTCGTAGGCGGCGTACTTGCTGAAACCACCGCTGCACAGCTGGCCGTCGGGGATGAAGCCCCGGGTGCGGCCGCCCCCGTCGGAGCGGAGCACGCCGTACCAGTCGTAGAGGGGCTGGGTGCCGCCGGCCGCCACGGCGTCCTTGCAGGCGGGGTTGTTCGGGATGATCTGGCCGCCGGTGAGGCCGTCGGTGTAGCACGCGTACGTACGGCTCGCGGGGGCCTGTAAGGCGCCGTGCGCCTCGGCCGCGGTCTGCGTCAGGACCGCGACGAGGCCGGCGAGCACGGCCGCCACCGCGGCGAGGACGGCGAGTTTGCGCCCGGATCTCAGCGACAGCGATCTCACACGCGGGAATCGCATTGTGGTTCTCATTGCGGGGGTTCTCATGGTGGAGGTTCTCCTCAGGTGAGCGAGCACGCCTTCGGGGGAAGGTCGCGCCGTCTCGGGCTGTCGTACGAGAAGAACGCATGCGGCATCGCCGCACGCCCTCCTGGAGCCCACCCATCAAGTGGCCACCGCGCACAGTGATTGAAACACGCACCGGCCGGCCGGGCCAAGCGGCCCGGCCGGACGATCCCGGGCCGCCGTCCCGCCGGCGACCGTGCCGGGAATCCGTCAGGTCGCCTGAGGCCGCCGGGGGACGCCGTCGGCGCTCCGGGCCACCTCCGCGCGGATCGCGGCGCCGTCGGCGTCGAGCACCGGAGGGGCGGCGTGCTCGCGGCGGGTGGTCTCGACCTCGCCGTCCGGGCCGGGGGTGAAGAAGCGCAGCGGCGGGCCGGGCAGTCGCAGCCGGCCGAGGGTGTCGTGCTCCAGGTCGACGAGCAACCCCTGTGACAGGGTCTGCTCCCACGTGTAGACCTCGTCGATCGTGCGCACCCTGCCGGCCGGGATGCCGGCCGCGGCCAGCCGGGCCAGCAGTTCCTCGGCGGGATGGTTCGCGAAAGCGTCCTCGAGCAGCTCGATCACCCGTTGCCGGTCGCCCACGCGCTCCGCGTTGGTCGCCATGCCCGGCGTCTCGGGGTCCAGGCCGAACTCGGCGCAGAGCCGGCGCCACAGCGACTCGCTGCCGCACGACAACTGCACCGATCCGCCCTTGCAGCGGAACAGCCCGTACGGCGCGATCGACGGGTGGTGGTTGCCCTGCGCCCGGCCGACCTGGCCGGCGACCGTCCAGGCCGTTCCCTGGAAGGCGTGCACGCCGACGATCGCCGCGAGCAGCGAGGTGCGCACCACCTGGCCACGACCGGTGCGTTCCCTCTCCAGCAGCGCGGCCAGCACGCCGTAGGCGCCGTACATGCCGGCCAGCAGGTCCGCGATCGGGACGCCGACGCGCTGGGGATCGTCCGGATCGGACCCGGTCAGCGACATCAGCCCGGCCTCGCCCTGGGCGATCTGGTCGTAGCCCGCACGGCCGCCCTCAGGACCGTCGTGCCCGAAGCCGCTGATCGACAGGACGACCAGCCGCGGGTTCAGCTCCGCCAGGACGCCGGTGCCGAACCCGAGCCGGGTCAACGTGCCGGGCCGGAAGTTCTCCATGAGCACGTCGGCCCGCCGCAGCAGTGTCGTCAGCACCTCGCGGTCGGCGTCGTCCTTCAGGTCGAGGGCGATCGACTCCTTGTTCCGGTTGGCCGACAGGAAGTACGTCGACTCACGGTCGCCGGTCTCCGGCTGGGCGAAAGGCGGCCCCCAGCCCCTGGTGTCGTCCCCGCTCCCGGGGTTTTCCACCTTGATGACGCGGGCGCCGAGGTCGCCCAGCATCATCGCGGCGTGCGGCCCGGCGAGGGCGCGGGTCAGGTCGACGACGAGCACGCCGTCGAGCGGTCCGGACACGGTGACTCCGATCGTTGAGGGTGAGGACCGGGACCGCCGGCGCGGCGGCGGACACGATCCCCGGGTGACGGATGCGGCGGCGGTCTCGACGGGCGTGCCGGGCCGGCCGTGCCGGGAGGCCTGTCTCAGCCGACGGCGACGGACGCGGGCGCCCCGAGGCGGGTGAGGAAGCCGGCGGCGAGCTCGGCGGCCGCGCCGCCGCCTCCGGCGCCGTAGAGGTAGAAGTCCGGCCGGACCAGAACCACGTCGGCGGCGAGCTCGTCGAGCCAGGTGACGTAGACCTCGTCGAGATCCTCGATGACGGTGACCCCGGGCACGTCCGGCCCCGACAGCGCCACCGTGTCGACGCCCACGTCCTTCAGCGAGGACCGCACCTCGCCGGGCAGACCGGCCAGCGAGGCGGCGGATCGGGCGATCAGAGCGCCGGGCCCGCCGAACACGTCGTCGAACCTGCCCGGGGCGCCGCCGTCGATCCGCACCCGCCCCTGGCGGGCGAGGTGACCGCCGGCGGAGCCGGTGTGGACGCCGGGGCCGAGGCGGGGCCGGGGCGGCGCGGGTGGCTTCATCCCGGCCGCCCAGTCGGCGATCATCCGGGCGTCGCGGGCGGCCGCCTCCTCGGGGTCGGAGATGCAGATGACCTTGCCCAGTTCCATGGAGAAGCGCACGAACGCGACCACGTGCGGCAGGCGTTCGGGGCCGTAGGTGTCGAGGAGCGGCTCCCCGGCGAGGCCGCGCAGCACCGCGTCGAGCTTCCAGCCGAGGTTCATGACGTCGCGGAAGCCGGCGCCGAGGCCCTGTCCGGCGAACGGCGGCATCAGATGGGCCGCGTCCCCGGCCAGCAGGACCCGCCCCTCACGCCAGCGGGTGGCCCACCCGGCCTGGAAGGTGTAGACGCTGTGCCGCTCGAGTTCGGAGTTGTCCGGGGTGATCCCGTACGGCGCGAGCAGTTCCCAGGCCTTCTCTGTGCGGTTGAGCGCGTCCTTGGTCTCGTGGGGCAATCGCATGAACTCCCAGCGCCGCCGCCCCGGGCCGCCGGGGACCATCGTCGAGGGCCGGCGGATGTCGCAGCTCTGGGCCGCCACGTGCGGGAAGCCCAGCCGCGGGCTGGGCTTCACGTCGACGACCAGCCAGTCGTAGAAGTAGCCCTCGTCGTGCCACCCGATGCCCGCCCACCGGCGGATCTGGCTGTTGGCGCCGTCGGCGCCGACCACCCACCGGGCGGCGACGTCGAGCCGCTCGCCGCCGTCGGCGGAGCGGATGGCGACGGTGACCCCGCTGCCGGCGTCCTGGGACATCTGGACGGCCTCCCAGCCGCGCATCACGCGCACCGTGGGCAGCCCGGCGACGACCTCGTCGAGGGCCGTCTCGAGAGAGGGCTGGTGGAAGAAGTAGGTGTTGTACCAGCCCGACTCCCCGCGGCCGCTCCAGTCGACCTCGACCAGCGTCCGGCCCTCGCCGTTGCGCCAGACGTACATGTCGTCGTACGGCTGGGTGATCTCCGGGATCGCGTCCGGGGCGAGCCCGGCGGACTGCAGGATCCGCGCGAAGTCCGAGCAGTGGGTCACCGCGCGGGGCAGGGGGTAGCCGGCTCGCTGGCGGTCGACGACGACGACGGCGTGACCACGGCGGCCGAGCTGGATCGCGAGCAGCTTGCCGACGGGGCCGAAACCGACGATCAGCACGTCGGCCGTCAGGGAGGGCGGGGCGGCGTTGAGGTTGTGCACTGCGGGTTCCGTTCTGCGTCACTGACCATCGGCGGGGCGTGGGGTGTCGTGCCAGAAGGTACGGAGCGGGCGGCGGCGTCCGGCACCTCACTGTCCCGGATTCCGGGACAGTGATGTTCCGCAGGTCACACGGTGTCCGCACCCTGTAGCGCAACCACCGCGCCGCCGGGCGCCGACCCCCTGGAGAGGCCATGCACCTGACCGCATCCACCCGGACGCAGCATTCCGCGGAGACGCGATCGCATCCCGCGGTCATCGTGCTCTGCATGATCATCACGGTGATCGAGGGTTTCAACCTCATCGTGTTCGGCTCCGTCGTCCCGCTGCTGCTGAAGGACGCCTCGCTCGGGGTCACCGACGAGCAGACCGGGCTCGTCGGCGGCCTGGTCTACATCGGGGCCATCGTCGGCGCCCTGCTCGCTCCGGTGGTGGCCGAGCGCGCGGGCCGCAAGCGCGTCCTGATCCTGGCGATCGGCATGTTCGCCTTCGGGGCCGTCCTCACCGGCGTGTCCGTCAGCCTGCTCATGCTGGCCGTGGCCCGGTTCCTGACCGGCTTCGGCGTCGGCGGCGCCCTGACCACCGCGATGACGGTGGCCCGCAACAGCGCCGCCGCCCGGCGGGCCTCGATCGTCGTGACGATCACGATGGCCGGCATACCGCTCGGCGGGGTGGTGGCCTCGCTGCTGGCCATCCCGATCCTGCCGGCCTTCGGGTGGCGCCCGATGTTCTTCGTCGGCGCCGGCTTCGCGCTGGCCATTCTGGTGGCCGTCGTCCTGATGACGATCCCGGCCGACACGCCGCAGGAGGTCGCCGGCCGGGAGTGGACCGGCCGGCAGAAGCTGACCGCGCTGTTCACCGGCCGCGGGGCGGTCGTGGCGCTGGTCGTGGCGGCCTGCGCGATCACCAACATGGTCGCCTGGCAGGGCCTCAACGTCTGGGCGACCCAGTCGATGGTCTCCCTGGGTTACTCGCTCAGCGCGGCGCTGCTGTTCTCCTTCACCCTCACCGGTGCCGCCGTGCTCGGCTCCTTCGCCTCCGGGTGGGCGGCCGACCGGTACGGCTCCGCGCGGCTGGGGGTGGCCACCGGCGCCTGCACGCTGCTCGGCCTGATCGGGATGCTCGTGCTGCCCGTCTCCGTCCCGGCGACCGTCGTCTGCATCGCCCTGATGGGCATCGGAGGGCACTCCACGATGAACCTGGTACACACGACGACCTCGGACATCTACCCTCTGCCGGTCCGCGCCGCCGCCCTCGGCTGGTCCAACAGCACCTCCTTCGTCGGCGCCTTCCTCGGCCCGACGCTCGGCGGCGCGGCGATCGCCTCCGGCGGCGCCCACGGCCTGTTCACCACGTACGGCGTCGCGGCCGCGGTCTGCTTCGCGGCGGTGTCCTCGCTCTTCGTCGCCGACCGTGTCTCCAGCCACGCCGCGTTCCGGCACCCGGCGGCCGGTCCCGTCATGGTGGGCCGCTGACGCCTCCGGCCGGAGCACCGCCGCCCGGCGCCGCCCCGCGGCGGCGCCGGGCGCCGCGCGTCCACGAGCGGCCCGCGGCAGGCCTCAGCCCAGCTTGTACTGCTCGACGGCGAGGGCGGGGACGACCAGCGGGTTGACCAGGCGCAGGCTTTCGACCGCGAGGGCGGCCTTCGCCCTGAACCGGCGGGTCGGCATGACCACCGAGACGGCCTGCAGCGCGCCCGTCGGCCCGCACATTCCGGTGGCGACCGCGCAGATCCCTATGTCGTGCTCCTCGACGTCGACGGCGACGTGCGACCGCCGGATCCGTGCCAGTTCGGCCATCAGGGCGGCGTGATCGGTGACCGTGTGCGGGGTGAATCGTTCCAGCCGCGCCGGAAGCAGCTCGGCGACCCGTTCGTCGGGCAACTGCGCGAGCAGCGCCATGCCGATGCAGCTCGCGTGCAGCGAGAAGCTCTTGCCGACCTTCGTCACGCCCTTGAGCCGTTCCGGCGAGGCGATCTGGTCGACCACGACCACCTCGCGGCCGCTGAAGATCGCCAGCTCGACGTTCTCGTTGACCTCGCGGGCCAGCGTGGCCAGTCGGGCGCGGTTGGCCGCCAGCAGCCGCAGGTGCGCGTTCATGCCGAACTTCAGCAGGCCAGGGCCGAGCACGTAGCCGGGGCGCTCGGGCACCCGGACGACGTACAGCTCCTCCTCGAGCGACTGGATCACCCGGTGCACGGTGGAACGGGGCAGGCGGGTCCGGGTGGACAGCTCCGTCAGCGTCAGCGGTCCGCCGCTCTCGGCGATCGCGTCGAGGACGATGGTGGCCCGGCCGATGTCCGTCACGGTTCAGATTGTGGTCCAGGTCCTGGTCACTGTCAGATCCGTGACCGCCCAGCCGGGCTCCCGGACCACCAGCGTGTACTCCCCCAGGGTGTGCAGAACCGGCCCGGGATCGAACACCCAGCGGGTGTAGTGGGCCCGCGCCGTCCACGTTCCCGGGATCTCGCCGGGCACGACCACGAGGTTGGACACGTCGTGCCGGTGCGGGAGCGGCGACGCCCACAGGGCGGCGAAGAACGCCGCCGCCTGGCCCGGCCGGTCGTAACCGCCCGATGGGAAGGCGACGCGGGCGGAGCCGAGCAGCGCGACGGCGGCCTCGACGTCCTTGCGATCGGCGATGCCGGTGTAGGTGTGCAGCAGGTTGGCGATGCGATGCCGGGCCTCGGCGCCCGGCTGCCGGTCGTGGCTCACCGCGCCCCCCGCTCCTGCCACTGCCGGACCCAGGCGCGGCCGTAGTCGTTGCCGTGCGGGGTGCGCAGCACGGTGTGGACGTGGAACGGCTTGGGGGTGTCGTAGTCGAGGAAGACGCCGCAGTGGTGGTCGAGCTCGGCGATGACCACCGGGGACTGCAACCGGTAGTAGAAGACGTCGCCCGGCTCGTGACCGCCGATCCAGCAGAACCAGGTGTCGTCGAGGTGCTCGGCGATCTCCCGCATCCGGGCGGCGCGCGGGCCCCGCGGGAGCGGCTTCACGAAGGACTCGGCGATCGCCAGGGCGTACCGCCGGGCCTCGGCGGGCATGTCCGCGACGCGGACACCCTCGACCGGGATCACCCGGTTGTCCTGGAACGCCCCGGCCAGGTGCCGCTCGTCGCCCGGATGCACCCGGCCCTCCGGCATGGCGGGGTCGACCATGCGCTCGTAGACGACGGCACGCCGCCGTTGCTCGCCGGGCAGGGCGGCCATCAGCCGCAGGCCGAGGTCCACCCGGTCGGCGAACAGGCCGCGCAGGCCGGCGTGCGGACCGGCGTCGATCTCGTCGGGCTCGGCGCCGAGGAACACCGGCGACAGCGCCATGCGGCCCTCGGCGACCAGGCAGTTGAGTGCGCAGTGGTGGCCGTAGAGCTGCCAGCCCCACGGGGCCCGCGGGTCCGGGGTGCCGTAGAGGGCGATGTTGTAGCTGAACTCGTTGAGGACGCTCTCCAGTCCGACGACCTCTCCGAGGAAGCCGTTGATCAGCATCATCCCGTGCGCGAGTTCGTAACCCTCCGGCGAGAGCGAGGCGCGCATCAGGGCCAGCGCCTTCTCGCGCACGATCTGCGGCTGCAGGTCCAGCCGCAGCCCGGTGTCGAACTGCATGAACTCCGGATTGGCCCAGGTCTGCCACTCCACGGCGTCGACCGGAAAGGAGATCCGCTCGCGCCCCTCGTCGTCCAGGGCGGCGAGCAGATCGTTCGCGGCGGCCACCATCGCCGCGACCGGCGCCTCCTCCCCCGGCTCGGCGGGCGTCAGCGGGTAGAGGCCCTCCCGGATGGTGCCGTCCTCGGTGATGCCGCGGAAGTCGTTCTTGTACAGCGGCGTCCAGCCCTCGATCAGGCCACCGGTGAACGTGCCCGGCTTCTTGGCGAACTCGCCGTAGGCGTAGGGGTCCAGGCCCCGCACCTCAGCCAGCCTCGGGTGGTCGTACGGAAACAGGTGCTGGCGAAACTCACCGGGCATGACGGGCCCTTTCGGCGCTCAGTGGTCGGTCTCAGGTGGTGGCGTTGTGCCGGGCGACGGCGGCGCGGACCGCGGCCTCGTCGCCGTCGGCGATCGCCTCGACCAGGTCGGCGTGGACCTGGTAGCGGCCGGCCCGGTAGTGGGCGGCGGCCGCGTCGTCGTCGGCCAGCCGGGAGGACGCGGTGCCCAGATGGCCGAGGGTGCCGATGTAGACGGCCCGCGCCATCGCGTTCGGGCTGATCGCGGCGATCCGTTCGTGCAGCGCCCAGTTGACGCGCATGAAGCCGTCCCAGTCCGGCGCGGCGCGCATCTGCTCCAGCAGACGACGGAGGTCGGCGACGTCCCGGCTGGTCCGATGCCTGGCGGCGCCGACGTCGACGAGCTCCTCGAGATGGTCACGCAGCTCGATGGCGTCGGCGACCGTCCCCGGCTCCTCCGCGACGCTCAGCAGGGTGTGCCGCAGCCGGACCACCGGCCCGCGGTCGGCGACGAACAGGCCCCCGCCGCGTCCGGGCCGGATCTCCAGCACGCCCCGGTCGCGCAGCAGCCGTACGGCCTCGCTGACCGTGGCGTAGGCGAGACCGGTCTCCGCGCGCAGCGACTCCAGCGTCCCGACCGGCGCCCCGGGCGCCAGCCCGCGCGAGCGGATGCGGTCGTCCAGGGCGGCGGCCAACTGCTCGGCACGGGTGCGGGCGCCCCGCCCGACCCCGGTCAGCGGGTCGTCCGGGACTTGTCCCGGAAGGTCTGTCTGCGGCATAGTCCTTAAACCTACGAACCTTTTGAAGGATTCGCAAGATTGCTGACTGGAGGAGACGGCCGATGAGGATCGTGGGGATCCGCCGGAACGGCGGCCCGGTGGAGGTGGCGTCGCTGTCGCCCGACGGCGCCGAGGTCACGGTGCTGGCCTCGCTCGAGCGGTTCTGGGCCGACGCGAAGGGCTTCGTCTCGCGGGAGCCGGCCGGTGAATCCGTCCCGGCCCGGGCGGTCGCCTTCGTGCCGCCCGTGCTGCCCGGGGCGCGGGTGATCTGCATCGGGCTGAACTACCTCAGGCATGTCGCCGAGGGCTCCTTCGCCGGCGAGGGCGTCCCGCCGCACCCGACGCTGTTCGCCCGCTGGACGCGGTCGCTGACCGTCGACGGCGCCCCGGTGCCGGTGCCGTCCGACGAGGAGGGCCTGGACTGGGAGGGCGAGGTCGTCGCGTACGTCGGCGCGCCGCTGGTGGACGCCGGTCCGGACGAGGCGCTGGCCGCCGTCGTCGGCTACTCGGCCTTCAACGACATCACCGCGCGCAGGGCGCAGAAGCTGACCAGCCAGTGGATCCTCGGCAAGAACGGCGACAACTCGGGCCCCCTCGGTCCCATGGTGCCCGCGGCCGAGGTCGGCGACCTGCGCGACGGCCTGCGGGTGCGCACCCGGGTCAACGGCGAGGTCGTGCAGGACGGGCGCACCGACGAGATGGTCTACACCGTCGGCGACACCCTCGCTCTCATCTCGCGCACGTTCACGCTGCGCCCGGGAGACCTGCTCGCCACCGGCACCCCCTCCGGGGTCGGCTACGCCCGCACTCCCCCGTGGCTCCTGCACCCCGGCGACGTCGTCGAGGTCGAGGTCGAGCGCGTCGGCACGGTGCGCAACCCGATCGTCGGCAACGACGCCCGGGTCCGCGGCGCATGACCCGGCTGGGCGCCCGCGCGCTGATCGCCGCCACGGTCGACCCCGGCAGCTTCCGCTCCTGGGACGAGCCGATCGACCGCACCGGGTACGACGCCGGCTACCTCGCCGCGATCGAGCGGGCGGAGACGAAGGCCGGCACCGACGAGGCCGTGCTCACGGGCCGGGCGCTGATCCGCGGGCACGCGGCCGCGCTCGTCGTCAGCGAGTTCGGCTTCCTCGGCGGCTCCATCGGAGTGGCCACGGCGGCGCGCATCGTCGCCGCCGTCCGGCGGGCCACCCGGGAACGACTGCCACTGATCGCCGCTCCGGCCTCGGGCGGCACGCGCATGCAGGAGGGGACGCCGGCGTTCGTCCGGATGGTCGAGATCAGCCGGGCGGTCGTCGCGCACAAGGCGGCCGGCCTGCCCTACCTCGTCTACCTGCGCCATCCCACGACGGGCGGCGTGTTCGCCTCCTGGGCATCGCTCGGGCACGTCGCGGTCGCCGAGCCCGGCGCGCTCATCGGCTTCCTCGGCCCCCTCGTCTACCGGACCCTGCGCGGACAGCCGTTTCCCGACGGCGTCCAGGTGGCCGAGAACCTCGTCGCCAAGGGAATCCTCGACGCCGTCGTCCCCACGGGGGAACTGGCCGATGTGGCCGCCCGCGCGCTCGCCCTCCTTTCCGGAACACGCCGTCTTTCCGGAACACGCCGTCCAGCCGCCGGGACGCCGCCCCGGGAGGCGCAGGCCGAGACAGGGCAGGCCGAGACAGGGCAGGCCGAGACAGGGCAGGCGGGCGCCGGAGGCGACGCCTGGTCCTCGATCACCCTCACCCGCCGGCCCGACCGGCCCGGCGTACGGGAACTGCTCCGTCATGCCGCCGACGACGTCCTGCCGCTGAACGGCACCCAGTCCGGGGAGACCGACGACGCGCTCCTGCTGGCGCTCACCTCTTTCTCCGGCACCCCCTGCGTCCTCGTCGGGCAGGACCGGCGCACCCAGTCCCAGCACCGTCCCCTGGGTCCCGCCGCGCTGCGCGGCGCCCGCCGCGGCATGCGCCTCGCCCAGGAACTGGGCCTGCCGTTGATCTGCGTCATCGACACCCCTGGAGCGGACCTGTCCGCCGCCGCGGAGGAGGGCGCGCTGGCCGGCGAGATCGCCCGCTGCCTGGCCGAGATGGTGGAGCTCACCGTCCCCACCGTCTCGGTGCTGCTCGGCGAGGGCAGCGGCGGCGGCGCGCTGGCCCTGCTGCCGTCCCGCCGGGTGATCGCGGCCGGCAACGCGTGGCTGTCCCCCCTACCGCCGGAGGGCGCCAGCGCGATCCTGCACGGCGGTCCCGAGTTCGCGGCGCAGGTGGCCCGACGGCAGCGGGTGCGCGCGGTCGACCTGCTCGCGGACGGCACCGTGCACGCCGTCGTGCCCGAGCCGGTGCCGGCGCACCGGGATCCGGCCGGGTTCGCCCGCCGCGTCGCCGACGAGTGCCTCCGCCAGATCGAGAGCCAGCGCCACACCCCGGGATGAGGAGACCCGTCGATGTCGCACCGCGCGGCGGCGCGGGGAATCACCACGCGTAGGCTTCCGGGGCCGGCCCGCCGGGACCGGGGAAGATCTCGTCCAACCGGGCCAGCTCGGCCGCGCCGAGGCGGAGGTCGAGAGCGGCCAGCGAGTGGTCGAGCTGCTCCAGCGTGCGCGGGCCGATGATCGGGCCGGTCACACCGGGCTGGTGGAGCAGCCAGGCCAGCGCCACCGTGGCCGGGTGACGCCCGATCTCGTCGCAGAACGCCTCGTAGTCCGCGACCCGCTCGCGGTTGGCCGCCAGCCGTTTCGCGGTGAGATCCGATCCCGACGCCCGCCCGCCACTCGTCTTGCGCAAGATCCCCCCGAGGATGCCACCGTACAGCGGCGACCACGGGATGACGCCGAGGCCGTACTCCCGCGCGGCCGGCAACACCTCCAGCTCCGCCGTCCGCTCGGCGAGGTTGTACAGCGACTGCTCGCTCACCAGACCGAGGGAGTGGCGCCGCCGTGCGGCCTCACATGCCTGGGCGATGTGCCAGCCGGCGAAGTTGGACGAGCCGACGTAGAGCACCTTGCCCTGAGCCACGAGGATGTCCATGGCCTGCCAGAACTCGTCCCAGGGGGTGCCGCGGTCGACATGGTGCGCCTGGTAGAGGTCGATGCGGTCGGTTCGCAGCCGTCGCAGGGAGTCCTCGACCTGCTTGCGGATGTGCAGCGCGGACAGGCCGCGAGTGTTCGGCCCCTCGCCCATCGGCTCGTAGACCTTGGTGGCGAGAACGATTTCGTCCCGCTGGCCCGTCCTGGCCAGCCAGCGTCCGATGATCTGCTCGGTCCACCCCTCACCGAGCCGCCAGCCGTAGATGTTGGCGGTGTCGAAGAAGTTGATCCCCAGGTCGAGGGCGCGGTTCATGATCGCGTGACTGGTCTCCTCGGGAGTGTCCGGCCCGAAGTTCATCGTGCCGAGAACAAGCCGGGAGACCTCCATGCCGGTACGGCCGAGATGTGTGTACTGCATGAGGCGAAGCTAGAGTTTCACATCGGTTGGAACGTCAAGCCGATGTGGAGCGGATCACATGCGCATTGGCGAACTGGCGCGACGCACCTCGGTCAGCACCCGCCTGCTGCGTTACTACGAGGAGCAGGGCCTGCTCACCTCGGTGCGGCTGCCCAACGGTTATCGCGACTACGCCGACGACGCGCCCATGATCGTCGCGCAGATCAGGGGACTCCTCGCCGCGGGACTATCCACGGAGGTCATCCGCGAGCTGCTGCCGTGCGCGGAGGGCAAGGCGCCCCGGCTCACCACCTGCCCCGACCTGGACGGCATCCTGCGGGAGGCGCTCAGGGAGATCGACGAACGCATGGCGGTTCTGGCCCGCAATCGGGAGGCGTTGATCCGGTATCTCGACGGTTCCGTGCCGGAGCGTGAAGGGCCGCGGCCCTCCGTCTCCACGCCCCGGCCGCGCGGGGGGCGGACCCTACCCGTGCGCTGGAAGCGCGGCGGGGAGACCGCCCCCGCCCAGGCCTGAGGCCGTACGGGGCGGCACGTCACTCGCGATGTGAAGCTAGTGCCGCAGCATCCAACGTTTGCCCCATGGCCCAGGCGTCGGCCCCACTGCTTGGATCACGCTGCTCGTGATATGAGCTGCTCAGTACGACCCCGGGATCTCAGGAGCTTTCCACGAAGCGCGCGCCCGGCCCGGGCGTGCGACAGACGTCTTCCGGGGCGAGGTGGCTGTGCCCCGCAGCGCACTCGAGGACGACCTTGACCGGCTCGTCGCAGGAGCTCGCATCGTCGACGGGCCGGTGCCGGACGATGACCGACGGGCCCTGCGGGTCGGCGAGGTACGTGTCGCCCCATTCCAGGAGCGCCACGAGCGTGGGCCGCAACGCCCGGCCCTGCTCGGTGAGCTCGTAGGCGAAGCGCTGGCGATCCCCGGGCTCCTGATAGGGCACGCGGCGCATCACTCCCGCGGTCACCAAGGTCTCGAGCCGAGTCGCCAGGAGATTTCTGGCGATCCCGAGGCGGGAGTGGAACTCTCCGAACCGGCGCGCGCCGTCCAGCGCTTCACGAACGATCAGCAGCGACCAGCGCTCCCCCACCACCGAGAGGGCGCGCGCCACCGAGCAGTTCACTGGGTCGATTCGCCGCGTCTCCATGGGACGAGTGTACCCATCTGGGTTTACAAGCTGTACTTAGCCCTCATAGACTCCGGCCTGAGTTGAAGAACTAAACTCACAAAGGAGATCGACCATGCCCATGCTCGACGTGTACATTCCCGACGGCGCGCTCCAGCCGGACGCCGAGGCGGCCCTGCTGAACCGCATCACCGAGATCCTCGTCCGCAACGAGGGATTCGACCCAGCCGACCCGGTGAGCCGTTCCGTCTCCTGGCTCTGGCTGCACCGACCGGCCGGCATCTATGTCGGCGGAGAACCCGCGGACGCACCTCGCTACAAGGTCGTCCCGTCCGTCCCCGAGGGCCAGCTCGACGAGCAGAAGCGTGCGAGCGTCATCGCCGAGGTCACCGAGGCAATCCTCGACGCGGAGAACGGCGCCTGGCCGCGTGACGCCAGCCGGATCTGGGTATTCCCCACCGAGATCCCCGAGGGTCACTGGGGCGGCCGGGGCCAGATCAGGCCGCTCGCAACGATCCTCGCCCGACTCACCGGCGACGACACCAAGCGGGCCCGTACGCTCGCGCGTGAGAGGATCGCTGCCACCCGAGCCGAACACGCCCGCCTGCCCTGATGAGCGGCGAATGAAGTGGGGATCGATGCGGTTGAGCCAGGAGCTGTTGGTCGGCGTGTAGGCGAGTTCGACGTTGTTCGCCGCGGCCCAGTCGCCGACGCGGCTGTCCTTCTTCGTGGTCAGGTGCGGGGAGAAGTTGTCGAGCACGAACGCGATGCGGATCTCGGGCGGGTAGAGACCGCGCAGATAGCGGCGGAATTCTAGGAACTTGGTCCGGTGCTTCCTCGGCTTGATGTGGCCGTAGAGCTTGTCTTTGCCCAGGTCGTAGGCGGCGAACAGGTGTCTGACCCCGTGCGGGCGGGCGTAGGTCGCCCGTCGGCGGGGCCTCGGTTCCCGGCCGGGGTCCTTGTGCCGCCCACCGCGCTCGGCCCACTGCCGCCCAGGGTGGGGCTGGAGGTTAAGCGGGCCGAACTCGTCCAGGCAGAAAGACGACTTCAGGCTCACCCTCCTCTGGCATGACCTCGCCGTCGGCGATCGCGCGGACAGCAGCACCATCTGGGCCCGCCGCCAGGTCACCACCGACCCGGTGCCTCTGCGGACAATCCGCAGCAGGCGCCGGCCCTCGTCGTCATCGATCTCGCGGGCGCGTACCCGTTCTGCCACCCGGGCAGCCTGGCGACACCGCGCCGCACGACCAGCATCCGAACGGCGCGTCACGTCACTACGGGGCAAAGGTTCTCTGATGCGGCACTAGCTGCCCCACCCGGGGTCCTGCGGCCCGTTCTGCGGCGGGTTCGGGCCGCCCATGGGGGGCCGGCCGGGAGGCGGCCCGCCCGGCGGCGGACCGTAGCCCTGCCCGCCCGGCTGCTGCCCGTACCAGGGCGGCACCGCGGGGCCGCCGCCCGGCCACCGGCCCGGGGGCGGGGCCCCCGGCGCGTACCCCGGCGGGGGCACCCCTCGCGCGGCGTTCGCCTGGTGGCGCTCCGGCAGCGGGAACGAGAGCCGGGCGTAGGCCATGAGGTCCGCGAGCGACCGCTGCTGGGCGCGGAAGGTCTCCTCGTCCACCCCGCCCCGGGCCGCGCGGGCGTGCAGCAGCCCGAGCTCGGTGGAGGCGATCTGGTAGTCGATCATCGCCCGTGCCCCGGCCCTGCCGCCGTGGGCCTTGGCCCACGCCCTGGCCTGCCGCCGCCTGCGCAGGGACGACAGCATGAAGATGTCGGCCTGGTTGATCAGCCCGTTGCGCTCGTACGGCGGCAGGTAGTGCTGGATCAGGCCGACGATCCGGCGTCTGTCCCGGAAGATCACGATGATCTCGACGACGAGCAGCATCATCAGCAGCAGGTAGGCGATGGCCAGCCCGCCGAGGCCGCCGAAGGAGGCGAAGCCGTTCCAGAGGCCGTGCAGCAGCATCGCGCCGATCCACCCGATGACGATGGCGACGACCCCCACCGCGCCCCCGCGCTGGGCGGCGTACGCCACCGCGATGCCGATCAGGGAGGTGAACAGCGGATGGGCGAACGGCGACAGCACCGCCCGCAGCACGAGCGTGGCGGCCAGCCCCTGCGCGCCGTTCTCCTCCAGGGCGGCCAGGTAGTAGCTGACGTTCTCCGACATGGCGAAGCCGAGCCCCACCATGCTGGCGTAGATGATCCCGTCGGTGGGCCCGTCCAGCTCCTGCCGCCGGAACCACAGCAGCCCGAGCAGGACCAGCCCCTTGGCCGTCTCCTCCACGGGCGGGGCTCCGAACGTGGCGACGAGGTTGCGCGCGCTGGTCGCGTCCCCGAGCTGGTGGGCCACGTAGACGAGGTTGAGCGAGTTGAGCACGCCGGCGAGCAGGACGGCGATGCCGGCGCCCCAGGCGAACGCGAAGATCAGGTTGCTGCGCGGCTCCGGTTCCATCCGGTCGAGGGCGAGCACGCCCGCGAGCAGCAGCGGCACCGGAGCCACGGCGAGCCCGAGCGCGATGAAGAACTGGACCGGCTCGCCGTTGATGATGTCGAAGGAGAACGACGCCAGGGCACAGATCCCTGCGACGACCAGACCCACGATGAGGCCGATGGACGGACGCTCCCTGAGAACGGCGCGGGGGTCGAGGCCTGCCACTGTGCGACTGTAACCGACCACGCCCGCCGCGGTCCTCCTCAGGCCCCAAAAGATCCCCACGCATTCCGTGCGGGCAAGTATCTCGCGGGCCGGGCGTGTCGGCCGTCCTGACCACGTCCCGGTTGCGGGCACAATGGGCGATCATGGATGTCGCACCACGTGGCGGGCTCGGACGACGCGGATTCCTCCGTGTCGCGTGCGCCGCCGCCGTCGGCTCGGTCGCCGCATGCGCGCCCGGGTCCCGGGAAGCCTCCGCCCCCGCCTCGCCGACCCCCTCTCCCACCTCCACGTCGCCGGCCAGGAGGCCGGCGCAGGAGCGGCTGCTGCCCGGCGACCCGGACTGGCGGGTGCGCAGGCGCGGCCCCGACGAGGCGATCGAGGGCTACAGCGACCGCGCGAGCGTGCTGCCCGGGGAGACGTTCGGGCTGCACGTCTCCACCACCGAGGGCCGCTACCGGGTCACGGCCTACCGGATGGGCTGGTACGGCGGGACACTCGCCCGCCGGGTGTGGCGTTCGGGGTGGGCGAGGGGGCGCGACCAGGGCCGCGGACGGCTCGCCGGGGACACCCGCACCGTACAAGCCGGGTGGCGGCGTTCCCTGACCGTGTCCACCGAGGGCTGGCCGGAGGGGGCCTACCTGCTGCGCCTGGACACCGAGCGCGGCCACCAGCGGTACGTGCCGCTGGTCGTGCGCTCGGCCTCAGGGGCCGGGCGCACGGTCCTGGTCCACGCCACCCCGACCTGGCAGGCGTACAACCGGTGGGGCGGCTACAGCCTCTACTACGGCGAGGACGGCCGCTACGAGAGCCGCTCGCTCGCGGTCAGCTTCGACCGCCCCTACGACCGCACGGGGATGGAGAAGTTCCTCATCCACGAGCGGCCGGTGGTGGCGCTGGCCGAGCGGCTCGGCCTGCCCCTGGCGTACACGACGGGCGGCGACCTGGAGGCCGGCGACGACGTGCTCACCGGCGCCTCGGCGGTGATCTTCCTGGGACACGACGAGTACTGGACGCCCGGGGTGCGCCGCACCGTGACCGAGGCCCGCGACGCGGGCGCCAACCTGGCCTTCCTGGGCGCCAACACCTGCTACCGCCGCGTCCGCCTGGAGAAGGACGGCAGGACGGTGGTCTGCTACAAGACGGCGGTGGACCGCGACCCGCTGGTCCGCACGCGCCCGTCGCTGGCGACGACCGATTTCCGGGCGGCGCCGAAGGCCGATCCCGAGTCGTCGCTCATCGGGGTCTACTACGACGGATATCCCGTGGACGCGCCGTTCGTGGTGCACGAGCCCCGCCACTGGATCTTCGCGGGCACCGGAGTGCGCCGCGACGACGCGTTCCCCCACCTCGTGGGCGTGGAGTACGACCGGGTGAACACGGACGTGCCGACGCCCAGGCCGCTGCAGATCCTCGCCCACTCGCCGGTGACCTGCGCGGGGCGGCCCAGCTTCGCCGACGCGGCCTACTACACGGTCCCGAGCGGGGCCGGGGTGTTCGCCTCGGGGACCATGCGGTGGGCCGAGACGCTCATGGCACGCACCCGCGACCTGCCCGGGGCGCACGGGATCGACGCGCGTACGCGGGCCTTCGTCACCGCCGCGACGACCAACCTGCTGAAGGGCTTCGCCGAAGGCCCCGCCGCCGAGCGCCTTCCCACGCCCGACGACAACGTCCGCAGGACCTACCGGCGATCTCCCTGACGGGGGCACGCCCGGGGGCACTCAGGTAGATCAGACGAGCAGGGAGTCGAGCGCGACGGCGAGGAACAGCAGCGCCAGGTAGATGTTCGACCAGTGGAAGAACCGCATCGGGCGCAGGGCGACGCCGGTCTTGCCGGCGTTCACCCGGCCGAGCAGGCGGTAGACCTCGACCAGGCAGACCGCGCCGAGCACGAGCGCGGCGGCCGGGTAGAGCAGGGAGGTGCCGGCGATCGGCCACAGCAGCAGCGAGCACAGCACGGTGGCCCAGGTGTAGGCGACGACCTGCTGGACGACCCGGCGCTCGGTGGTGACCACCGGGAGCATGGGCACCTCGGCCGCCGCGTAGTCCTCGCGGTAGCGCATGGCGAGCGTCCAGGTGTGCGGCGGCGTCCAGAAGAACACCACGCCGAACAGCACGACCGGGGCCCACGACAGCCCGCCGGTGATGCCGGCCCACCCGATCAGCACCGGCATGCAGCCGGCGATCCCGCCCCACACGATGTTCTGCGACGTGCGCCGCTTGAGCACCAGCGAGTACACGAAGACGTAGAACAGGATCGCGCCCAGCGCCAGCGCCGCGGCCAGTACGTTGACCGCGAGGGCGAGCCCGAGCGTGGAAAGAGTGCCGAGAATCACACCGAAAACCAGCGCGCCCGTCGGCGACACGTCGTGCTTGGCGAGCGGCCGCCTGCGGGTGCGCCGCATCGTCCGGTCGATGTCCCGGTCGATGTAGCAGTTCAGGACGTTCGCGCTGCCTGCCGACAGAGTGCCGAACACCATGGTGGCGGCCGCGGTCCACAGGTCGGGCAGGCCATGCGCCGCCAGGAACATGACCGGCAGGGTCGTGATCAGCAGCAGCTCGATGATCCGGGGCTTGGTGAGCGCCACGTAGGCCTTCACGAGCGCCCCGATGGAGCGGGGAGCCGTGGCCGTCGCGGTGGACCCGAGGGGGGCCGCCGTCTGCTTGTTCGTCAGGACCGTCAAGGCGCTTCCAACACGTGCGGGGTCAACGCGTAACCTCTGATTAGGGCGGATCTCCGGGCAGCCTGTCTCCGGGCAGCGGCCGGCACTTGCGAAATCACTGTAGTCGCCACCGCAGGTGGTCCCCGAACCGGGGCCGAAGCCGCAGGCGCCGTTACCGAGGTGGCTACCAAACGGTATTACGAGGAACCCGTTAGGGTCCCCTGTGGGCGGGAAATGCCAGAACCGGCGCGAAAACAAGAGGGGATCGAGCAGTTGAGCAGCGCAAGCCTTGAGTGGAGTGACCTTGACCGGCAGGCGGTCGACGTCGTGCGGGCCCTGGCGATGGACGCCGTGGAGAAGGCGGGATCGGGTCACCCCGGCACCGCGATGAGCCTCGCGCCCGCCGCCTACCTTCTCTTCCAGCGGGTCCTGCGTCATGACCCCTCGGATCCCAAGTGGGCGGGACGAGACAGGTTCGTCCTTTCCTGCGGGCATTCGAGCCTGACGCTCTACATTCAGCTCTACCTGTCCGGCTACGGCCTGACCCTGGACGACCTCAAGGCGCTCCGGCAGTGGGGCAGCCTCACTCCGGGCCACCCCGAGTACGGCCACACGGCCGGCGTGGAGACCACGACCGGCCCGCTCGGCCAGGGCATCGGCAACGCCGTCGGCATGGCCATGGCGGCCCGCCGCGAGCGTGGCCTGTTCGACCCGGACGCCGCGCCCGGCGCCTCGCCGTTCGACCACATGATCTGGTGCTTCGCCTCCGAGGGTGACCTCGAGGAGGGCATCAGCCACGAGGTCAGCGCCCTCGCCGGCCACCAGAAGCTCGGCAACCTGGCCGTGGTCTTCGACTCCAACCACATCTCCATCGAGGACGACACCCAGATCGCCCTGTCCGAGGACATCGCCAAGCGCTACGAGGCGTACGGCTGGCACGTCCTGGAGGTCGACTGGACCGCCACCGGCGAGTACAAGGAGGACGTCCAGGCGCTGTACGACGCGCTGGAGGCGGCCCGCGCCGAGACCGAGCGGCCGACGTTCATCAAGCTCCGCACGATCATCGGCTGGCCGGCGCCGAACAAGCAGAACACCGGCAAGATCCACGGCTCGGCCCTGGGCGCCGACGAGGTCGCCGCGACCAAGCGCGTCCTCGGCATGGACCCCGACAAGAGCTTCGACGTTCCCGCCGAGGTGCTCGACCACGCGCGTGAGGTCGTCGCCCGCGGCCGGGCCCTGCGTGCCGAATGGGACAAGGGTTACCAGAGCTGGCGCGAGGCCAGCCCCGAGCGGGCGGAGCTGTTCGACCGCATCTCCGCGCGCAAGCTGCCGGAGGGCTGGGACAAGGCGCTGCCGTCGTTCGAGATCGGCTCGCAGGTCGCCACCCGGAAGGCGTCCGGCGAGGTGCTGAGCGCGCTCGCGCCGGTGCTGCCGGAGCTGTGGGGCGGCTCGGCCGACCTGGCGGAGTCCAACAACACCACGATGAAGGGCGAGCCGTCCTTCATCCCGGACGAGTACCAGACCAAGGAGTTCCCCGGTAACCGGTACGGCCGCACGCTGCACTTCGGCATCCGCGAGCACGGCATGGGCGCGATCCTGAACGGGATCGCGCTGCACAACGGCACGCGTCCGTACGGCGGCACGTTCCTGGTGTTCAGCGACTACATGCGGCCGTCGGTGCGGCTCGCCGCGCTGATGAAGCTGCCGGTGACCTACGTCTGGACGCACGACTCGATCGGCCTCGGCGAGGACGGCCCGACCCACCAGCCGATCGAGCACCTGTGGGCGCTGCGCGCGATCCCCGGCCTGGACGTCGTCCGCCCGGCCGACGCCAACGAGACGGCGGCCGCGTGGAAGGCCGTCCTCGAGCACAACGACCGCCCGGCGGGCCTCGCCCTGACCCGGCAGAACGTCCCCACCCTCGACGGCACGGGCGACCCCGACGCCGTCGCGCGGGGCGGCTACGTCCTGCAGGACGCGTCCAACGGCCAGCCCGCGGTCGTGATCATCGGCACCGGCAGCGAGGTCCAGCTCGCCGTCGAGGCCCGCACGATCCTGGAGTCGCAGGGCATCCCGACCCGCGTGGTCTCGATGCCGTGCGTGGAGTGGTTCCGGGCGCAGGACGCCGCCTACAAGCAGACCGTGCTGCCCCCCGCCGTGAAGGCCCGGGTCGCGGTCGAGGCGGGAATCACGCTCGGCTGGCGCGAGTTCGTGGGAGATGCGGGCGAGGTCCTGGGTCTCGAGCACTTCGGCGCCTCCGCGCCGTACAAGACGATCTACGAGCAGTTCGGCCTCACCGCCGACCGCGTCGTCGCCGCCGCCAAGGCCAGCCTGGCCAAGACGGGCGCCGACAAGGGCGAGACGACCGGAAACTGAGGGACGAAGGATGAATGAGAATCTGAAGCGGCTGACGGACGCCGGAGTCTCCATCTGGCTCGACGACATCAGCCGGGAGCGGCTGCGCTCCGGCAACCTCGCCGCCCTGATCCGCGACAAGAACGTGACGGGCGTCACCTCCAACCCCACGATCTTCGCCTCCGCGCTGAGCAAGGGCGACGCCTACGACGCGCAGCTGCGCGACCTGGCCACCCGCGGGGTGACGGTCGAGGAGGCCGTACGCGCGATCACCACGTTCGACATCCGCTGGGCGGCCGACGTGCTGCGGCCGGTCTTCGACGCCACCCGCGGCGTCGACGGGCGCGTGTCGATCGAGGTGGACCCGCGCCTGGCCCGCAAGACCGAGGCGACGATCGCCGAGGCCCGCGCGCTGTGGTGGCTGGTCGACCGGCCCAACGTGCACATCAAGATCCCGGCGACCGTCGAGGGCCTGCCGGCGATCACCCAGGCCATCTCCGAGGGCATCAGCGTCAACGTCACGCTGATCTTCTCGCTGGAGCGGTACCGCCAGGTGATGGACGCCTGGCTGAGCGGGCTGGAGAAGGCGAAGGCCAACGGCCTCAACCTCGCCACGATCGAGTCGGTCGCGTCGTTCTTCGTCAGCCGCGTCGACACCGAGATCGACAAGCGCCTCGACAAGATCGGCACGCCGGAGGCCGCCGAGCTGAAGGGCAAGGCCGCCGTGGCCAACGCCCGCCTGGCGTACGCCGCGTACGAGGAGGTCATGAACTCGCCGCGCTGGCAGGCGCTGCGCGCTGCCGGCGCGCACCCGCAGCGCCCGCTGTGGGCCTCCACCGGGGTGAAGAACCCCGACTTCCCCGACACCCTGTACGTGGAGCAGCTGGTCACGGCCGGGGTCGTCAACACGATGCCGGAGAAGACGCTGGACGCCTCGGCCGACCACGGCCGGATCTCGGGCGACACGATCCGCCCCTTCTACCAGCAGGCGTGGGACGTCATGGCCTCGCTCAAGCAGGCCGGCATCGACTACGACGACGTCGTCCGCGCGCTGGAGGAGGAGGGCGTCGAGAAGTTCGAGACGTCCTGGAGCGAGCTTCTCGAAACCGTCGACGGCGAGCTGCGGAAGGCCTGAGCTGCATATGACAATCGAGGTGACCCTCGGCGACGAGGCGGACGCCGTCAAGGCGGTCAAGGACAAGCTCGTGGCCGAGGGGGTGCCCGCGGCCCTCGCCGCGGGCGACTCCACGCTGTGGGGCCCGCAGGCGCAGTCCGAGGCCGCGATCCGGCTGGGCTGGCTCGGCCTGCCCCGCAGCAGCCGGGAGCTGCTGCCGGAGATCGCCAAGCTGGTGGAGCGGGCCCGCGCCGAGGGCCTTGACCACGTGGTGCTGGCCGGCATGGGCGGCTCCTCCCTCGCCCCAGAGGTGATCTGCGCCACCGAGGACGTGCCGCTGACCGTCCTCGACACGACCGACCCGCACCAGGTGCGGCGCGCGCTCGCCGACCGGCTCGACCGCACGATCGTCGTGGTGGCGAGCAAGAGCGGCGGCACCATCGAGACCGACAGCCACCGGCGCGTCTACGAGCAGGCGTTCCGCGACGCGGGGATCGACCCGGCCGAGCGGATCGTGGTCGTCACCGACCCCGGCTCCCCGCTGGAGCGCACGGCCATCGAGGCCGGATATCCGGTCGTGCTCGCCGACCCGAACGTGGGCGGCCGCTACAGCGCGCTCACCGCGTTCGGCCTGGTGCCGAGCGCCCTGGCGGGCGCCGACGTGGCCAGGCTGCTCGACGACGCCGCCGCGGTGGCGCCGCTGCTCGCGCAGGACGAGGGCAACCCGGGCCTGGAGCTCGGCGCGCTGCTCGGCGCGCAGGCGCTGCACGGGCGCGACAAGCTGATCCTGCGCGACGCGCCGTCCGACATCACGGGCCTGCCCGACTGGATCGAGCAGCTCATCGCCGAGTCGACCGGCAAGGAGGGCAAGGGCATCCTGCCCGTCGTCGGCGCCGAGGCGGCCGAGGCGGGCGACCAGTTCCTCGTCACCATCGGGCCCGACAGCGGCACGACCGTCGACGGCCCGCTCGGCGCGCAGTTCCTCGTCTGGGAGTACGCCACGGCGGTCGCGGGCCGGGTGCTCGGAATCAACCCGTTCGACCAGCCGAACGTCGCCGAGTCGAAGGAGAACACCACCCGGATCCTGCAGGAGGCCGGGGACGGCCCGCTGCCGACCGGCACCCCGGTGCTCACCGACGGCCCGGTCGAGGTGTACGGCGACCTGCCCGGCGACCTCAAGAACCTGGCCGACGTCCTCACCTGGCTGCTGCGCGCGATTCCCGAGCGCGGCTACCTGGCGATCATGGCGTACCTCGACCGCGAGGCCGCGTTCGACGCGGCGGTCGTCGGCGAGGCGTCCTTCGAGGAGATGACCGACACCTGGGCGAGCGCCGACGTCGCCACCCTGCGGGCGCTGCTCGACTACCGCACCGACCACGCGGTCACGTTCGGCTGGGGCCCGCGCTTCCTGCACTCCACCGGCCAGTACCACAAGGGCGGGCCGGCGTCGGGTGTGTTCCTGCAGATCACCGGGGCGGTCACCGACGACGTCGAGGTCCCCGGCAAGCCGTACACGCTGGGCAGGCTGCAGCTCGCGCAGGCGCTGGGCGACCTGGGAGCCCTGACATCCCGTGGCAGGCCGGCCGTGCGCCTGCATCTCACCGACCGCGTCGCCGGGGTCAGGCACCTGCTCTCCGTGGCGGAGGAGCTCTGACCATGCGATGCGTTACTGGCGAAGGGCCCGTCCGCAGGGAGGACACATGACGGAGCGACAGGAGCCGCAGGCCCCCGCCGACGACGCCCGGCAGGCGCCGGACGCGCCCAGCGCCGCCCAGCGGGTGGGGGACGAGCTGACGGACGCGGAGCGGGTGGTCCTGGCCGCCGCTCAGGCCGCCACGACCGCGACCACCGCGCCGGTCATGGCCGCCAACCCGCTGCGCGACCCGCGCGACCGGCGCCTGCCCCGGGTCGCCGGGCCGTGCGTGCTCGTGCTGTTCGGCGTCACCGGTGACCTCGCCAAGCGCAAGCTGCTGCCGGCGATCTACGACCTGGGGAACCGGGGGCTGCTGCCCCCGGGCTTCTCCCTGGTCGGCTTCGCCCGCCGCGACTGGGCGCACGAGGACTTCGCCCAGGTCACGTACGAGGCGGTCAAGGAGCACGCGCGGACGCCGTTCCGCGAGGAGGTCTGGAAGCAGCTCAGCGAGGGCATCCACTTCTGCCCCGGTGAGTTCGGCGACGACGGCGCCTTCGACGTGCTCGCCATGATGCTCAAGGAGATCGACGAGACCCGGGGCACCGGCGGCAACTACGCGTTCTACCTGTCGGTGCCGCCGAAGTTCTTCCCGCTCGTGATCGAGCAGCTCAAGCGGACGAACCTGGCCAAGGGTCCCGAGGGCTCCTGGCGCCGGGTCGTCATCGAGAAGCCGTTCGGGCACGACCTGAAGAGCGCCCAGGAGCTCAACGCGATCACCAGCGCGGTGTTCCCGGAGAGCTCGGTCTTCCGGATCGACCACTACCTCGGCAAGGAGACCGTCCAGAACATCCTGGCGCTCCGCTTCGCCAACACGCTGTACGAGCCGATCTGGAACCGCGGCTACGTCGACCACGTCCAGATCACGATGGCCGAGGACATCGGCATCGGCGGCCGGGCCGGCTACTACGACGGCATCGGCGCGGCCCGTGACGTGATCCAGAACCACCTGCTGCAGCTCCTCGCGCTGGTCGCGATGGAGGACCCCACCTCCTTCGACGCCGACGCGCTGCGCCGGGAGAAGGAGAAGGTGCTGCGGGCCGTCAAGCTGCCCGCCGACCTGGCCACGGGCACCGCCCGCGGCCAGTACGTCCGGGGGTGGCAGGGCGGTGAGCCCGTCGTCGGCTACCTGGAGGAGCAGGGCATCTCCCCCGACTCCGCCACGGAGACGTACGCCGCGGTGAAGCTGGAGGTGGCCAACCGCCGGTGGGCCGGGGTGCCGTTCTACCTGCGTACGGGCAAGCGGCTCAGCCGCCGGATGACCGAGGTGGCCGTCGTCTTCCAGCGGGCGCCGCACCTGCCGTTCAGCAAGGACGACACCGAGATCCTGGGGCACAACGCGCTGGTCATCCGCGTCCAGCCGGACGAGGGCATCACGGTGCGCTTCGGCTCCAAGGTGCCGGGCACCGCCATGGAGGTCAGGGACGTCAACATGGACTTCGCCTACGGCGAGTCGTTCATGGAGTCCTCCCCCGAGGCGTACGAGCGACTGCTGCTCGACGTGCTCATCGGCGACCCGCCGCTGTTCCCGCACCAGCGGGAGGTGGAGCTGTCGTGGAACATCCTCGACCCGATCGAGGAGTTCTGGGCCTCCCAGGGCCAGCCCGAGGGGTACGCCTCCGGCTCCTGGGGCCCCGCCTCGGCCGACGCGATGCTGGCCAGGGACGGACGCGCCTGGAGGCGGCTGTGAGCGCGGCTACCGGCGTGGCTGCCGGCGAGGCGCATCCGGGGCGGAGCGAGCGGAGAGCGGTGTGACGACCTTCAACCTGACCGAGACGACCGCGTCGAAGATCTCCTCGACGCTCACCCGCCTGCGGCACCAGATGGGCGCGCCCGCCGTCGGCATGGTGCTGACCCTCGTCGTGGTGGTGGACGAGGCGGGGCAGTACGACGCCCTGCGCGCGGCCACCGAGGCGGCGCGCGAGCACCCCTCGCGCATCCTGATAGTGATCAGCCGCGACCCGGCCGAGCCCAACCGGCTGGACGCGGAGATCCGCGTGGGCGAGTCCGCGCCGGGCGAGGTCGTGCTGCTGCGCCTGTACGGCGAGCTGACCGCCCATGCCGACTCGGTGATCACGCCGCTGCTGCTCACCGACACGCCGGTGGTGGTGTGGTGGCCGGGCGAGTGCCCGGACATCCCCGCCAAGCACCCGATCGGGCACCTGGGCAGCCGCCGGATCATGGACGCCAGATCGGCCGCGGACGCGGTCGCCGCCATCTCCTCGCGGGCCGGCAGCTACGTCCCCGGCGACACCGACCTGGCCTGGACCCGGCTCACGCCGTGGCGCAGCCTCCTCGCCGCCGCCTTCGACCAGCCCATGGGGAAGGTCACCGGGGGCGTGGTGGAGGCCGCGGCGGGCAACCCCAGCGCGCCGCTGCTGGCCGCCTGGCTCTGCGACCGGCTGGAGGCGCCGATCGAGGTCGCCGACTCCGGCGGCCCCGGCCTGACGGGCGTGCGGCTGTCGATCGAGGGCGGCGGCGAGCTGACGGTGAGCAGGACCGACGCCAGGCTCGCCACGCTGTCGCGGCCCGGCAACCCGGACCGGCGGGTCGCCCTGGCCCGCAGGCCGACCTCGGAGCTGCTGGCCGAGGAGCTGCGCAGGCTCGACCCCGACGACATCTACGCCGCCGCGATCCGCCGCCTGGCGGAGATGAAGGGGCGGGGACGGGCGTGACCGGCGTTCCCACCGTCATCGTCCACCGCGACGCCGAACTGCTGGCCCAGGCCGTGGCCGCCCGCCTCATCACGCGGCTGGTGGACACGCAGGCGGCCCGCGGTTCGGCGCACCTGGTGCTGACCGGCGGCACCGTGGGCATCGCGACGCTCGCCGCCCTCGCCGGGACGGCGGCGCACGACGCCATCGACTGGCGGGCGCTCGACATCTGGTGGGGCGACGAGCGGTTCCTGCCGACCGGTGATCCCGAGCGCAACGAGACCGGCGCCCGCCAGGCCCTGCTCGACCACGTCGACGTGGACCCGGCGCGGGTGCACACCATGCCCGGCCCCGACTCGGGGATGACCCCCGAGGAGGCCGCCGCCGCGTACGCGGTGGAACTGGCCAAGGCGGCCAGGCCGGAGGACCACGGGCCGGTGCCCTCGTTCGACGTGCTCCTGCTCGGCATGGGCCCCGACGGCCACGTGGCCTCGCTGTTCCCCGGCCAACCGGCCGTCTACGAGGAGGAGCGGCCGGTCGTGGCCGTGCACGGCTCCCCCAAGCCGCCGCCGACCCGGCTGTCCCTGACGTTCCCCGCGCTGCGGGCCGCCAGGGAGATCTGGGTCGTCGCGGCGGGCGAGGAGAAGGCACAGTCGGTGAGGATGGCGCTGTCCGACGCCGGACCGTTCCAGGTGCCGGCCGCCGGAGCGCGTGGGCGGCAGCGCACGCTGTTCCTGCTCGACCGCGCCGCCGCGCACAAGATCCCGCCGTCGCTGGGCCGGATCGCCTCCCCATGAGGCACGTGCCGGCAAGGGCCGCCCGACGGGTCCGTACGCGGACCGGCCGGGCGGCCCTTGCCGCTACCGCCCATCTGCCGCCCGGCGCCGTAAGATCGTCCTCGGACGCCGGCCCGCGCGCCCGCCCCCTCTGGGCGTCATCCTCGCGCTTGTCCGCACGGCCGCCTGACCGCACCAGCCGATGTCTCAGCAGAAACGGCTTTCAATGACCGACCAGGAGTTCCTCGATCACGTCGTCGACCGGCTCGCCGCTCTGCCGGCCGTCCACGCGGTCGCCCTGGGCGGCTCCCGCGCGCAGGGCACCCACACCCCCGCCAGCGACTGGGACCTCGCCCTCTACTACCGGGGTGACTTCGACCCTGCCGACCTGCGCGCCGTCGGCTGGGAGGGCGAGGTCTCCGAGATCGGCGGCTGGGGCGGCGGCGTCTTCAACGGCGGCGCCTGGTTCACCATCGACGGGCGGCGCGTGGACGTGCACTACCGCGACCTCGACGTCGTAGAGCACGAGCTCGCCGAGGCTCAGCAGGGGCGCTTCCACTGGGAGCCGCTGATGTTCCACCTCGCGGGCATCCCCAGCTACCTGGTCGTGGCGGAGCTGGCCCTCAACCGGGTCCTGCGGGGCACCCTGCCCCGCCCCGCCTACCCGGAGCGGCTGCGCGCGGCGGCTCCGCCTATGTGGCGCGACCGGGCGGCCATGACACTCCAGTACGCCACGTCCGCCTACGCGCCGCGCGGCCAGGTGACCGAGGTCGCCGGGGCTCTCGCCACCGCCGCCACGCAGACGGCCCACGCGGTCCTCGCGGCGCGCGGCGAGTGGGTCACCAACGAGAAGCGGCTGCTGCAGCGGGCCGGCCTGCGCGGCGTCGACGCCATCGTGGCCGCGCTGCGGCCGGAGCCCGAGGCGCTCATCCAGGCGACCGCCGAGGCAGAGGCCCTGTTCGCCTCCGTCTGACCCCGAGCCGGGTCACCCCGGCTCGTCGGTTCTGCGAGCCTCGTCCAGGGCGGCGCGGGCCTGGTCGGCACGCCGGCGGGCCGAGCGGGCGGCGCGTTCGGCGTTCGTCTCCTCGCGGCGGGCGACCTCCAGCCGGTGTCCGGCCGCGTTCAGCTTGTCCTTGGCCTTGGCCAGCTTGGCCGTGAGCGTCTCGACCTTGGCCGCGCGCCGCTCGTGCTCGCGTACGGCTTCGGCCCGCTCGGCCTCCCAGTCGGCGCGGCCCCGCTCCGCCTCCCGCGCTTCCTGCTCGGCCTCGGCGAGGGCGTCCTCCAACTCCTTGATGCGGCGTTCCCGCTCCGCCTTGTGGCGTTCCTCCTCGGCGGCCCGGCGTTCCTCAGCGGCGCGGCGCTCGGCCTCGCGTCCGGCCTTCGGCGCGGGCTTCTCGCGTGCCGCCGGTTCGGGTGCGGGCCGTACGACCGGCGCGGGGGTGAAGCCGCTGTAGCTCAGGGGACGGGCCAGCCGGCCCAGGCGCACCTGCTCGGCCGCGTCCTCGTCCACCACGGCGGCGTCGAGGGTCTGCTCGATCTCCAGGTCCGCCGTGGGGACCAGCGGGTGCCCGGCCGCCTCGGCCTCCTCGCGTACGGACCGGACGAGCCGGGCGATGAGCCGGGTCCGTTCGCGCCCGGCCTCGGCCAGGGCGTCGGCGTCCTGGGCCCGCCAGGCCTCCCGCAGCCGCCGTCCGAGGTCGAGCAGCCTGCCGAGGTCGTCGCCACGCTCCCGGACTGTCCGGTTGACGGCCCAGGCGACGACGGTGGGCTTGCGCAGCGCCTTGATCCGCTTGGCCAGCGCGGCCTCTCCGGCCGTCTTCGCCTCCTTGGCCAGCGCGTCCCGGGCCGAGGTGAACTCCTCGGGCACCATGCCGTAGAGCCGGTCGGCCGCCTCGTCGAAGTCCACACACCACCAGTACCTGAGTTCCCCGTGGCGTTCCACAATGGAAGGCACTCTCAGCGTGGAATTCTTCTGTTATCACCGCGATCGGCCCGGCTCGGGACGCTGCGCGACGAGCTGGTGGAGGAGCACTGGTCCTACATGGACCGGTACGACGCGGAGATGATCGCCCGTGGCCCGATCTTCGACCGCGTCACCGACATCGCCACCGCCATCGTGCACATCGTCGACTTACCGGATCTCGCCACGGCGCGTGCGTTCGCCTTCGACGAGCACAACTACCAGGCCGGTGCGTATCGGGACGTGATCGTACGGCGATGGCGCAACGTGCTGGCGCGCACCATGTGGGACTTCCCCGGCGGCAGGGGACGGCGGCAACCGCTGTCTGGTGCTGGGCCTGGGCTCCGGGGAGGCCGCCGACCTCGTCCCGCCGCCCGGCCGGGATGTGCACGACTGGGAGTTCAGCGGGCGGCGGTAACGAACCTCGGCGATCCGTCCTGGTCCGGTGCCCTGAGCTACACCGGACCAGGAGGATCACCCGTGAGGGCGTCAGCTCGGGGAAGCCGTCGCCATCACGCCCACGGCGAGCCGCGCCTCCATCACACCGGGATCCTCGGTGTGGGTGAGCGTCGCGCCGAGGGAGCCGAGCAGCCTGCGCATGCGCGTGTTGTCGTACAGGAGGGTCGCCCTCACCTCGGCGAAGCCGAGGTCCCGGGCCTGGGCGAGGATCATGCGGGCCAGGTGGGTGCCGAGCCCCCGGCCCTGCCAGCGGTCCTCCACGAGGAACGCGATCTCCGCGATGCCCGGGTCCGAGGTGAACATCAACGAGGCAAGCCCGACGACCTGGCCGTCGTGTCCCGCGACGAGCGACTGGCCGCGCGCCCGGTCGCACAGCCGGTCGAACGTGCGCGGCGGCAGGGTGGGGTTGGCGGTGAAGTAGCGGAACCTGCGCGTCTCGGGCGAGCAGCGCTCGTGCAGGTCGCGCAGCGCCTCGCGGTAGAGCGAGGTGAGCGGCTTGACCTGCACCTCCGCGCCGTCGGCGAGCCGCACCGGCCCCTCGGCCACGGACGGTTCGGCCGACGGCTGCGCCAGCCTCACCATCGCGGCGGCGCGGGCCGCCTCGGTCAGGGTGAACGGGAGCCCGGAGCGGCGCAGCCGGATCGACCGCCGCGGCGCCACGGGCACCACCAGCAGGGTCGGGTCGGGCAGCTCCAGCGCCTCCCCCTCGTTCCGCTCGCCGTCCTCGGTCCGCCCGCGTACGGCGGTCGCGCCGTACACCCAGCGGGCGTCGTCGGCGCGCAGCAGCTCGCCCAGGATCTCCGGCAGGCGCCAGGGAGCCGAGCGCAGCCGGGCGGCGAGCAGCAGCGTCCGGGTCGGCTCGTCGGTCAGTTCGTGCGCGGTGGCGGGCACGATCCGCACCCGCCTCCCGCCCGCGGCCTCCAGCGCCTCGCGTACGGTCTCGGGGGAGGCGGGGATGTCCGTGACGAACTCGTCGACCGTGCCGTCCGTGTCGGGCTGCACCGACAGGCCCAGGATGTTGCCGCCCTTGTCGGCCAGGGCGGTCGCCAGCGACGCCAGCCGCCCGGGCCGCTCGTCCACCGTCGTACGAATCCGGAAGAACCCCATCGGTATCCGCTCCCTCCGCTGCACTGGCCTTCAGCGTGCCGGAGGGTTGTTACACGTTTGCTACACGGCGGTGAGCCGATCGTTTCCTTCCGATGGAGCACGTTACGACTACGGTTATCCGCATGTGTCTCCACGGATCTCCACGACATCCGTCGCCGAATGGCGAGATGAGCACGGATATAGCAGGATGTGCACCATGACCGCTCCCCTGTCCCCCGGTTTCGTCAACGGCGAGGTGTCCTTCTGGTACCGGTCACTGGGGGTGCCCGCACCTGGAGAGCCGCTCGGCGGCGACCTGCGGGCCGACGTGGCCGTGGTCGGCGCGGGCTACACGGGGCTGTGGACCGCCTACTACCTGAAGAAGGCCGACCCGTCGCTGCGGGTCGTCGTGCTGGAGAAGGAGTTCGCCGGGTTCGGCGCGTCGGGGCGCAACGGCGGCTGGCTGACCGGCGCGCTGGCCGGCTCGCCCGAGCGGTACGCGAAGACCCACGGCAGGGACGCCGCCCAGCGGCTGCAGCGCGCGATGTTCGAGGCCGTCGACGAGGTCATCCGCGTCGCCCGCGAGGAGGACATCGACGCCGACATCGTCAAGGGCGGCCTGCTCACCGTCGCCCGCGGCCCGGCGCAGGACCTGCGGCTGCGCGAGGAGCTGGCGGGCCAGCGCGCCTGGGGCTGGGACGCCGACGACGTCCGGCTGCTGACCACCGACGAGATGAAAAACAGGCTGCGCGTCGCGGGCGCCACCGGGGCCACCTGGAGCCCGCACTGCGCCAGGATCCAGCCCGCCAAGCTCGTCCGCGGCCTGGCGCGGGCCGTACGGGACCTGGGCGTCGAGATCTACGAGCGGACCCCCGTCACCGCGATCGCTCCGGGCCGAACGACACACCCGGCAGCGGCGGTCACGCCGTACGGGACCGTGCGGGCGGACCACGTGCTGCGCTGCACCGAGGGGTTCACCGCCACCATCACCGGTCACCACCGCGACTGGCTGCCCATGAACAGTTCCATGATCGTCACCGAGCCGCTGCCCGAGCGGGTCTGGGCGGAGATCGGCTGGCAGGGCCGCGAGCTGCTCGGCGACATGGCGCACTACTACATGTACGCCCAGCGGACGGCCGACGACCGCATCGCCTTCGGCGGGCGCGGCAGGCCCTACCTGTACGGGTCGAGGATCGACGAGCGGGGGCACACGCACGACTGGACCGTGGACGCCCTGTGGGAGCTGCTGGTGGCGTTCTTCCCCTCAGTCGCCGGGTCGCGGGTGGAGCACGCCTGGTCGGGCGTGCTCGGCGTGCCGCGCGACTGGTGCTCGGCCGTCCACCTGGACCCCGCGACCGGCCTCGGCTGGGCGGGCGGCTACACGGGTCACGGCGTGACCACCACCAACCTCGCCGGGCGCACGCTGTGCGATCTGGTGCTGCGCCGTGACACCGACCTGACCCGGATGCCGTGGGTGGACCGGCGGGTGCGCGCCTGGGAGCCCGAGCCGCTGCGCTGGCTCGGCGTCCACTCGATGTACCGTCTCTACCGCCTGGCCGACGCCCGCGAGAGCGGGGGCATGACCAGGACGTCCGTACTGGCCAGGATCGCCGACAAGATCACCGGGCACTGAAAGGCATCACGTGAGCTCCTCCCTCCTGTTCCGCGGCGGGCGCGTCTTCGTCCCCGGCGGGTTCGCCGAGGCGGTCCTCGTCCGCGACGGCGTCATCGCCGCCGTGGGGGCCGAGTCCGACCTCGTACGGCTGGCGCCCGGCGCCGAGCCGGTGGACCTCGGCGGCGGCCTGCTGACCCCGGGGTTCACCGACGCCCACATCCACCCCGTGCAGGCCGGGCTGGAGCGGGCCAAGTGCGACCTGTCCGAGGTGTACGGCCTCGACGCCTACACGGCGAAGATCGCCGACTATGCCGCGATAAATCCGGACAAGGAGTGGATCGACGGCGGCGGCTGGGACATGTCCGCCTTCCCCGGCGGCCTCCCCCACCGGTCCCAGCTCGACTTCCTCGATCGCCCGGCGTACTTCGTGCAGCGCGATCACCACGCCGCCTGGGTGAACACGCGGGCTCTGGAGCTCGCCGGGATCACGAAGGACACCCCCGACCCCGCGGACGGCCGTATCGAGCGCGATCCGGACGGCACGCCGAGCGGCGTGCTGCACGAGGGCGCCATGGACCTCGTCGGCCTGCTCACCCCGCGCCCCACCCCGGCCGACGTCGACGCCGCCCTGATGGACGCGCAGGCCCACCTGTTCTCGCTGGGCATCACCGGCTGGCAGGACGCCATCGTCGGGTCGTACGCCGGGTCGGACGACCAGCTGCCCGCCTACATCTCCGCGGCCTCCTCCGGGCGGCTGAAGGCGCGCGTGGTCGGCGCGCTGTGGTGGGACCGCGCGCAGGGCGCGGAGCAGATCCCGAGCCTGGTCGAGCGGCGCGCGACGGCCGAGGGCCTGGACCGGTTCCGGGCAACCTCGGTCAAGATCATGCAGGACGGCATCCCGGAGAACTTCACCGCCGCCGTCATCGAGCCCTACTGCCGCTGCGGCGGCACCGGCCTGTCGTACATCGACCCCGCGCTGCTCGGCGGGTACGTCAAGGAGCTCGACGCCCTGGGCTTCCAGGTGCACTTCCACGCCATCGGCGAGCGGGCCGTGCGCGAGGCGCTCGACGCGCTGACCGGCACCGACCCCGGCAACCGGCACCACATCGCGCACGTGCAGATCATCACGCCGCAGGACGTGCCGCGCTTCGCCGAGCTCGGCGTGACGGCCAACCTGCAGGCGCTGTGGGCGACCCACCACCTGCAGATGGACGAGCTGTGCATCCCCTACCTCGGCGAGGAGCGCGCCTCCTGGCAGTATCCCTTCGCCGACCTCGTACGGCACGGCACCCGCTTCGCCGGGGGCTCGGACTGGCCGGTCTCCTCGGCCAACCCCCTGGAGGCCATGCACGTGGCGGTCAACCGTACCGAGCCGGGCGGTTCGGTCCACGCGGCGTACCCCACGGCCCAGACGCCCTTCCTGCCGGAGCAGAGCCTCGACCTGCGGACGATCATGACGGCCTACACCGAGGGATCGGCCTGGATCAACCGCTCCCCCGCCGGGGTGATCGAGGAGGGCCGCCCGGCCGACCTCGTCGTCCTCGACCGCGACCCCTTCACTCTCGACCCGAAGGACATCTGGACGGCCAAGGTCGCCATGACGTTCCTCGACGGCGAGCCGGTGTACGGCGGGTGACCGGGCCGAGCGTCTCCGTGTGAACCTTCGGCGGGCCGGTCACCCGCGTCAGGCGGGATGCTCGGCGCACAGGCAGCCGACGCCCTTCTCGATCCATTCCCGGCCGGCCCACTCCGGGTGCCGCTCGATCATGAGCGCCCTGACCTCCTCGACGATCGTCTGCTCGCTCACGGCCGAGTCCCGGCGCACCCAGGTCTCGTCGCGCAGCAGTTCGAGGTAGTCGCGGACGTCGGCGAGCAGTTGCGGGCCGCCGACGTCGCCGTGGCCGGGCACCACCACACGGGGTGACGCGTCGGCCAGCCGCCGCATCACCGCAATCCAACGGGTGCCGGACACATCGGTGTCGTACGGCGGGAACCACGGGAAGATGGCGAACTGCCCGGCCTCCACGAGATCGCCCGTGAACATCACCCCGGCGTCGGGGACCGTGATCACCTGGTCGCCCCTGCTGTGCGCCCGGCCGGCGGCTCGCAGCCGCACCACCCGGCCGCCCAGGTCGAGATCGTACGCGTCGTCGTAGACGACGTCCGGGGTGGCGATCTCGACGCCCTCCAGCTGCCGGGCGACCGCTTCGCCGAGCCCCCTGAACATGTCGAGGTAGGCGGCGCCCTTCGCCGCCAGGTCCTCCGCCTGCGCCCGGTTGACCAGGAACGTCGCCTCCCCGGCGAACGCCTGCGCCCCGAACGCGTGCTCCGGGTGGAAGTGCGTCGTGGTCAGATACAGCCTGCGGCCCGCCGCGTATTCGGCCGCGAACTTGAGCACCTTTTCGGCGTTCCGCGGGCCCATCCCGGTCTCGACGACCAGCACGGAATGCGTGCCGCCGATGACGCCGATGTTGGGCACCAGCTGCACCCGGCGATTGGGGATCACCACCAGGTCGCGGGCGAGCTCCCGCACCTCCTCGATGCGTACGACGGGCTCGGGCAGCACGTGTTCAGACATGGCATTCACTCCTGAGAGAGCCTGACAATCGGGCCGCTCCAGTCCATTACGGGATGCTCCGGCGCGTCCAACACCGGTTGCGCACGCCCGATACCGTGCCGGTATCGTCGCCGGTGATGGACCTACGCTCGCTGCGCTACTTCGTGGCCGTCGCCGAGGAGCGCCACTTCGGGCGGGCCGCCGCCCGCCTGCACATGACCCAGCCGCCGCTGAGCCGCGCCGTCAGGCAACTGGAAGCCGATCTTGGCGCCCTCCTGCTGCACCGGTCGCCCACCGGCGTCACGCTGACCACCGCCGGCGCCGCGCTCTACGACGAGGCACGCGCGCTGCTGGAGCAGGCCGAGCGGGTGCGCACCCGGGTCGCCGCCGCGGCCGGCGCCGCCACCCTGACCATCGGCACGATCGCGGACAGCGCCGAGCAGGCCGGAGCCCGGCTCGCCGCGGCATTCCGCCGGCGTCACCCCGGAGTCCAGGTCCGCGTCCGCGAGGCCGACTTCACCGACCCGACCACGGGCCTTCGGGCCGGGCTCGTCGACGTCGCCCTCACCAGGGAGCCGTTCGACGACACCGGGATCACCACCCGCCTGCTGCGTTCCGACCCCATAGGCGTGGTCCTGCGGGCCGACGACCCGCTCGCCCGCCGCGAGACCCTGCGGCTGAGCGACCTCGCCGACCGCCCGTGGTTCCGGCTGCCCGACGGCGCCGATCCCGTCTGGCGCGCCTACTGGAACGCCGTCACGCCCGGGGAGGATCTCCGGGACGGCCCCGTGGTGCGCACCGTCCACGAGTGCCTGCAAGCCGTTCTGTGGAACGGCACGGTCGGGCTGGCGCCGGCGGCCCACGCGCTGCCCGAGGGGCTCACGTCGGTGCCGCTGGCCGACATGCCGCCCAGCCGCCTCGTCCTGGCCTGGAACAGCGCCGACGCCAACCCCCTGATCCGCTCGTTCACCCACATCGCCGCGGCCGTGTACCGCTCCGCGAGCAGGGAACCGGCGCATACGTGAAGGCCCTTCCCGCCGGGCGGCGGAAAGGGCCCTGTAGTCGTCCGGATCAGTAGATCGGGCGGGAGGAGGAGCGCAGCCGCTCCAGCGCCTCGGCGAGGATCTGCGCGCCGTCCTTGTCGCTGCGACGCTCCTTCACGTACGCGAGGTGCGTCTTGTACGGCTCGTTCTTCGGCGGAGCAGGCGGGTTCGACTGGTCCTGCCCGGCCGGCAGTCCGCAGCGAGGGCAGTCCCAGAACTCGGGGACGGCCGCGTCACTGGCGAAGCTCGGGCGCGTCTCGTGCATGTTCGCGCACCAGAACGAGACCCGCACACGGGGGGCGGCCTCGCCGCGTTCGGCCTCTCCCATGGGGCCGGCGCCGACTCGGCTGCCACGGATCGCGTTGCCACTACCCACCGATGAACTCCTTGCTCGATCGCCCCGCGGACGGGGGGAGGTGAATCTCTGTCACGCGTGGCCGGAGGCCGTCCGCTACGGCCTGAGCAGCAGGCCCAGCGCGATGATGCAGACGAACCAGACGATGCCGGTGATGATGGTGAGGCGGTCCAGGTTACGCTCCACCACCGACGAACCGCCGAAGGAGGACGAGAACCCGCCTCCGAACAGGTCGGACAGGCCGCCGCCCTTGCCCTTGTGGAGCAGGACGAGCAGCACCATCAGAGCGCTCGACAGGATGAGGGCGATGGAGATTCCGATTGTCACCGTAGACCTGTTCCTATGTCCGGGCGTGCACGACGCGTTGTGCACGATGCCATCGGCGTGACGATTCAATTGTGTTCTTTGAGGGTACGTCCTGATGTCAAGTCGCACCCCCCAAACGGCTCAGCTAGCCGGCGGCCTCGCCAAATCGGCAGATCTTGGCGAATTCTGCCGCGTCGAGGCTGGCCCCTCCCACGAGGGCGCCGTCGATGTCGGCCTCCGCCATGATGCCGGCGACGTTGTCCGACTTCACCGAGCCACCGTAAAGGATACGGACAACAGAGGCCACATCGGCACCGTAGAGCTCGGCGAGTCGCGTCCTGATGGCGCCGCACACCTCCTGGGCGTCCTTCGGCGTGGCGACCTCACCGGTGCCGATCGCCCAGACCGGCTCGTACGCGATCACGATGGACTTCGCCTGCTCGGCGGGCACGCCCTCCAGCGCGCCGTCGAGCTGCGCCAGCGTGTGCTCGACGTGGCGGCCCTCCTGGCGCACCGGCAGCCCCTCGCCCACGCACAGGATGGGCGTCAGCGAGTGCCGGTAGGCGGCCTTGACCTTGGCGTTGCACAGCGCCTCGTCCTCGCCGTGGTACTGCCGGCGCTCCGAGTGGCCCACCAGTACGTACGTGCAGCCGAGCTTGCCCAGCATGGCCCCGGAGATCTCCCCGGTGTACGCCCCGGAGTCCTGCGCCGACAGGTCCTGGGCGCCGTAGGCGATGCGGAGCTTGTCGGCGTCCACGAGCGTCTGCACGCTGCGCAGGTCGGTGAACGGCGGGATGACCGCGACGTCCGCCTTGTCGTAGTCGCGATCGGTCAGCGTGAACGCCAGCTTCTGCACCAGGTTGATGGCCTCGAGGTGGTTGAGGTTCATCTTCCAGTTGCCGGCGAACAGCGGCTTGCGGGACATCTACTCCTCCAGCGCCGCGAGTCCGGGCAGCGTCTTGCCTTCGAGGTACTCGAGGCTCGCGCCGCCACCGGTGGAAATGTGCGAGAAGCCGTCCTCGGGCAGGCCGAGCCTGCGTACGGCCGCCGCCGAGTCGCCGCCGCCGACCACGGTGAACGCCTTGGAGTTCACCAGCGCCTCGGCCACCGCGCGGGTGCCGCCGGAGAACGCGTCGAACTCGAACACGCCCATCGGGCCGTTCCAGAACACGGTCTGGGCGTCGGCCAGCTTCGAGGCGAACAGCTCCCGGGTGCGGGGGCCGATGTCGAGGCCCTCACGGTCGGCCGGGATCGCGGTGGCGTCCACGACCTCGTACGGCGCGTCGGCGCCGAACTCCGTGGCGGCCAGCACGTCCACCGGCAGCACCAGCTCGACCCCGCGGGAGGCCGCCTCCTCAAGGAAGCCCTTGACCTGGTCGATCTGGTCCTCCTGCAGCAGCGACTTGCCCACCTCGTGGCCCTGGGACTTCAGGAACGTGTAGGCCATGCCACCGCCGATGAGCAGGCGGTCCACCTTGGACAGCAGGTTCGCGATCACGCCGAGCTTGTCGGAGACCTTCGCGCCGCCCAGCACGACGACGTACGGCCTGGCCGGGTCCTCGGTGAGCTTGCGCAGCACCTCGACCTCGGCGAGGACCAGGTCGCCCGCCGCGTGCGGCAGCCGCTTGGGCAGGTCGTAGACGCTGGCGTGCTTGCGGTGCACCGCGCCGAAGCCGTCGCCGACGTAGAGCTCGGCGAGGGCGGCCAGCTTGCCGGCGAACTCGCCCCTGACCGCGTCGTCCTTGGACTCCTCGCCCGGCTCGAAGCGCAGGTTCTCCAGGAGGGCGACCTGCCCGTCCTGCAGGCCCGCCACCACGCTCTGCGCGGACTCGCCGACCACGTCGGTCGCGAACGCCACGTCCTCGCCGAGCAGCTCGGCCAGCCGCCGGGAGACCGGGGCGAGCGAGTACTTCGGCGTGACGGAGCCCTTGGGGCGGCCGAGGTGGGCGGCGACGACGACCTTCGCGCCGCGCTCGACCAGCTTCCTGATCGTCGGCACCGACGCACGGATGCGGCCGTCGTCGGTGATCGTCTCCCCGTCGAGGGGGACGTTGAGGTCGGCGCGCACGAACACGCGCCGGCCCTTCACGTCGAGCTCGTCGATTCCGATCATCAGAGGGAGGCGCCCACGTACTCGATGAGGTCCACGAGGCGGTTGGAGTAGCCCCACTCGTTGTCGTACCAGCCGACGACCTTCACCTGGTTGCCGATGACCTTGGTGAGGCCGGCGTCGAAGATGCAGGACGACGGGTCGGTGACGATGTCGCTGGAGACGATCTCGTCCTCGGTGTAGGTGAGGATGCCCTTCAGCGGGCCCTCGGCGGCGGCCTTGAGCGCGGCGTTGACATCCTCGACGGTGGTCTCGCGGCCGACCTCGACCGTGAGGTCGGTGGCCGAGCCCGTCGGGATCGGCACGCGCAGCGCGTAGCCGTCGAGCTTGCCCTTCAGCTCCGGCAGGACCAGGCCGATGGCCTTGGCGGCGCCGGTGGAGGTCGGGACGATGTTCAGCGCGGCGGCGCGGGCGCGGCGCAGGTCCTTGTGCGGGCCGTCCTGCAGGTTCTGGTCCTGCGTGTAGGCGTGGATGGTGGTCATCAGACCCTTCTCGATGCCGAAGGTGTCGTTGATGACCTTGGCCATCGGGGCCAGGCAGTTGGTGGTGCAGGAGGCGTTGGAGATGATCGTGTGAGCGGCCGGGTCGTACTTCTCGTGGTTCACGCCCATGACGATCGTCACGTCTTCGTTCTTCGCCGGAGCGGAGATGATGACCTTCTTCGCGCCGTTGTCGGCGTGCACCTTGGCCTTGGTGGCGTCGGTGAACAGACCGGTCGACTCGACGACGACGTCAACGCCGAGGTCGCCCCAGGGCAGCTTGGCGGGGTCGCGCTCGGCGAACGCCTTGATCGCCTTGCCGTCAACGGTGATCTCGTCCGCCGAGGACTTCACCTCGTACGGCAGGCGGCCCAGGATGCTGTCGTACTTCAGCAGGTGGGCCAGCGTGGCGTTGTCGGTGAGGTCGTTGACGGCGACGACCTCGATGTCCTTGCCGCTGGCCGCCACAGCGCGCCAGAAGTTGCGGCCGATACGGCCGAAGCCGTTGACGCCTACGCGGATGCTCACGGATCCGATCTCCTCGTACGTCGTGCGCCGGCGTACCGGCGCCAGGGCTGTGTTAAACCTCAATGACAGACCTTATCGGACCCAAATTGGTGTAGACCACCGGGCCACGCTTTGACGGCGTGTCAGGCCGGACGAGCCGGTGAGCGGGCCCTTCCCGCACGACGGTGACCCCGCCGCACCCCTTTCGCGGAGGTCTCGCCCGGGCGCCCGCGGACGCGGGATCGAGCCTCGGGAAGGCGGCACAGCGCACCGTCCGGGCGGCCGAGTCACGCCGGGACGGAACCGCGAAGGCGTCGCTACTGCGCGAGCATGTCGGCGGTGAGGTTGGCCTCGGTGTTGGCGATGCCGAGGTCCTGGGCGCGCTTGTCGGCCATGGCGAGCAGGCGCCGGATGCGCCCGGCGATGGCGTCCTTGGTCAGCGGCGGGTCGGCGATCTGGCCGAGCTCCTCCAGGGACGCCTGCTTGTGCTCCACCCGCAGCCGGCCGGCGATCACCAGGTGCTCGGGGGCGTCGTCGCCGAGGATCTCCAGCGCCCGCTGCACCCTCGCGCCGGCGGCGACGGCAGCCCTGGCCGACCTGCGCAGGTTGGCGTCGTCGAAGTTGGCCAGGCGGTTGGCGGTGGCCCGCACCTCGCGGCGCATCCGCCGCTCCTCCCAGGCCAGCACGCTGTCGTGGGCGCCGAGCCGGGTCAGCAGCGCGCTGATCGCGTCGCCGTCGCGCACGACCACGCGGTCGACGCCGCGCACCTCGCGGGCCTTGGCATGGATCTTGAGCCGCCGGGCCGAGCCGACCAGGGCCAGCGCCGCCTCCGGGCCCGGGCAGGTCACCTCCAGCGACATCGACCGGCCGGGCTCGGTCAGCGAGCCGTGCGCGAGGAACGCGCCCCGCCAGGCCGCCTCGGCGTCGCAGGTGGCCCCGGAGACGACCTGCCGGGGCAGCCCGCGCACGGGACGCCCGTGGTTGTCGATCAGACCGGTCTGCCGGGCCAGTGCCTCGCCGTCCTTGTAGACGCGCACGACGTAGCGCGAGCCCTTGCGCAGCCCCGCCGGGGCCAGGACCAGCACCTCGGCCTTGTGCCCGAAGACCTCGCCGATGTCCTTGATCAGCCTGCGGGCGGTGGCGTTGGTGTCGAGCTCGGCCTCGATCACGATCCGCCCGCCCACCAGGTGCAGCCCGCTGGCGAACCGCAGCAGCGTCGAGACCTCCGCCTTGCGGCAGCAGGGCTTGAGCACCGGAAGGCGGCTCAGCTCGTCTTTCACCACACCCGTCATGGCCATCAGCTCGTGTCCTCCCCCAGACAGACTCTGCCCGTCAGTCTCTCGCACCTGGCGAGCACGCAATCACCGCTTCTCACGGAAAATCTCATCCAGGACAGCGGCAAGACGTGGTCCGTCGTGCCGCGCGGATCCGTCAGAGGCGGCCACATCGGCCAAAACGACCTGGCCGCCCATCGACCCGGCCGCCTTCTCCAGCGCCCTCGGGTCGGCCACCACCCCGGCGTCCGCGACCACCGCGTCGACGACCAGCGCGGGGGCGTGCTCCCTGAGCACCTCCAGGTGCCGTTCCGGCGAGAAGCCGTCGGTCTCCCCCGCCTGCGGCGCGAGGTTGAGGATCACCAGCCGCCTGGCGCTCGTCCCGTGCAGCGCCCGGGCCAGTTCGGGCACCTTGAGATGCGGCAGCACGCTGGTGAACCAGGAGCCAGGCCCGAACACCACCCAGTCGGCGGCCTCGATCGCCTCGATCGCCTGGGGGCAGGCGGGCGGGTCGGACGGCAGCAGCGAGATGGAGCGCACCCGCCCGGGCGTCAGCGCGCAGGCGACCTGCCCGCGCACCGTCGTGATCCTCCCGTCCAGCTCGACCTCCGCCTGGATGTCGAGCGGCACGGAGGCCATGGGCAGCACCCGGCCGTGCGCACCGAGCAGCCGGCCGACCCACTCCAGGCCCACGACGGGGTCCTCCAGCAGCTCCCAGAGCGCGACGATGAGGAGGTTGCCGACGGCGTGGCCGTGCAGTTCGCCCTCGCTCCTGAAACGGTGCTGGACGACCTCGCTCCAGGTCTTGCCCCACTCGTCGTCGCCGCACAGGGCCGCGAGCGCCATCCGCAGGTCACCGGGCGGCAGAACCCCCAGCTCGCGCCTGAGACGCCCGCTGGAGCCGCCGTCGTCGGCGACGGTCACCACGGCCGTCAGGTCGTCCGTGACGGTCCTGAGGGCCGACAGGGAGGCGTACAAACCGTGACCGCCGCCGAGCGCGACGACCTTGGGGCCGCTCGCGGCTGTCGCGGGGTGCGGGGGAAGCGTCGGTCTGCCGGGGGTGGGGGACTTCGGGGGATGATCGGGGGCGGAGGGGTCCGGGGGTTCCGGGGCGGGGTCCTTCATCGTCCTCCTCGCCTCGCCACGAGCACCGCTCTGGAGCCGTGGCGCTCATGTCGTGCTGATCGGTCACGCTCTTCCGGTCACAGGGGGCCGGAACCGGCCGCCGCACATGGCGACGGCCGCCGCGCGGACCCGGCCACGGGCCGGGGGCACGGCCGGCGGCCGTCACTCGCGGCCCACGTCCCGGTGACTGACCTGGACGTCCATGCCGCGCTCGCGCAGGCGGGCGCCGAGCTGCTCGGCCATCGCGACGCTGCGGTGCTTGCCTCCGGTGCAGCCCACGGCGAGGGTGGCGTAGCCCTTGCCCTCGCGCGTGTATCCGGCGGCCACCACGCCGAAGACCTCCTCGTATCCGTCGAGGAACTCCTTGGCCCCGGGCTGGCTGAGCACGTAGTCGCGCACGGGCGCGTCCAGCCCGTTCATCGGCCGCAGTTCCGGCACCCAGTGGGGGTTGGGCAGGAACCGGCAGTCCACGACGAGGTCGGCGTCGACCGGCAGGCCGTACTTGTAGCCGAAGGACACCACGTTCACCTTCAGCCCCGGCCGGTCCTCACCGCCGAAGAACGACACGATCTTCTTGCGCAGCTCGTGGACGTTCAGCAGGGACGTGTCGATGACGAGGTCGGCGTTGGCCCGGACCTCGCGCAGGATCCCGCGCTCGCGGTCGATCCCGTCGACGAGCCGCCCGTCGCCCTGGAGGGGGTGAGGGCGCCGGACGTTCTCGAACCTGCGGACCAGCTCCTCGTCGCTCGCCTCCAGGAACACCACCCGGACGCCGACGCCGCGCCCGTCGAGTTCCTCGATCGCCGCGTTGAGGTCGGTGGTGAAGGCGAGGCTGCGCACGTCGACCACGGCGGCGACGCGGTCGGTCGCCATGTTCACCCGGCCCGCCTCCTCGGCGAGCGAGGACAGCAGCCCCGGCGGCAGGTTGTCGATCACGAACCAGCCGAGGTCCTCCAGAGCCTTCGCGGCGGTGCTGCGCCCCGCCCCCGACATTCCCGTGATCACCACGAATGCCGGCTCAGTCGTGCTCATCGCCCGCTCACCGCCTTGCCGCCCATGTCAGCTCGCCCAACGTCAGCCCTGTCCGCCGTCCGCGCCGGAATGGCCGGCCCGCCCGCCGAAGACCGGATCCCTTCCCCGCGGGAGGGACCCTCTGGTGCCGGAGCATGACACCTCTTCACCTGATCGCGCCACCGCCACGCCGGGCGACCGCGACGGCGCCCTCCCCGCTGCCCTGCCTGCTGCCCTGGCCGGGACGAGGCATGCCGAGGTGCTCGCGCGGGCACCTCACGACCCCTGCCCCGCCGGGGACGGGCTCTCACCGCGCAGCGCCGCGACGATGGCCTCGGCGGTCGCTCGGCCGATGCCGGGAACCTCGCGGATCTCCTCAGCGGTCGCCTCCCGCAGCCGCTTCACCGAGCCGAAGTGACGCAGCAGGGCCTGACGGCGTGCCGGGCCCAGGCCCGGCACGTGGTCGAGCGCGCTCTCCTTGAGCGATTTCGACCTCTTCGTCCGATGGTAGGTGATGGCGAACCTGTGTGCTTCGTCGCGGACGCGCTGTAACAGGTAGAGGCCCTCGCTGCTGCGCGGCAAAATCACCGGCTGGTCGTCGCCGGGCAGCCAGACCTCCTCCAGCCGCTTGGCCAGCCCGCACACCGCGACATCGTCGATCCCGAGCTCGTCCAGGGCGCGCTGGGCGGCCGCCGCCTGCGCCGGGCCGCCGTCCACCACCACGAGGTTGGGCGGGTAGGCGAACTTGCGGGGGCGGCCGGTCTCCGGATCGATCGGCGTCCCCGCGCCGCGCTCCACCTCACCATGCCCGGTCGCGTCGTACTCGGCCGCGTCATCCCCGGCCGCGTCGTCCGTCTCCGCGTCCAGCTCGCCCGTCGCCGCCCGCTCTTCCAGGTAGCGCTTGAAGCGCCGGCAGATGACCTCGTAAATCGAGGCGACGTCGCCTTCCGCGCTCCTGATGGAGAAGCGGCGGTACTCGCTCTTGCGGGCCAGGCCGTCCTCGAAGACCACCATCGAGGCCACGACGTTCTCGCCCTGCATGTGCGACACGTCGTAGCACTCGATCCGCAACGGCGCCTGGTCGAGGTCGAGGGCGTCGGCGATCTCCTGCAGCGCCCGGCTGCGGGTGGTCAGGTCGCTCGCGCGGCGCAGCTTGTGCTGGGCGAGCGACTCCTTGGCGTTGCGCTCCACGGTCTCCATGAGGCTCTTCTTGTCGCCTCGCTGGGGAACGCGCAGGTCGACGCGGGAACCCCGCTGCTCGCTCAGCAGCTCGATCAGCGCGGCCTCGTCCGGGGGCCGTGCCGGCACGAGGATCTCGCGGGGGATCGTCGCCTCGCCGTACATCTGGAGCAGGAACTGCTCCACCAGCTCGCCGGGGCCGGCCTCGTCGACCTTGTCGACCACCCAGCCGCGCTGCCCGCGGATCCGGCCACCGCGCACGTAGAAGACCTGGACCGCCGCCTCCAGCGGGTCGTCGGCGAGGGCGATCACGTCGCAGTCGGTGTCGTCGCCGAGCACGACCGTCTGCTTCTCGAGCGCCCGTTGCAGCGCCTGGACGTCGTCGCGCAGCCGCGCGGCTCGCTCGTACTCCTCCACGGCCGCCGCCTCGCGCATCTCGCGCTCCAGCCGCTTGATGAAGCGGCCGGTGTTGCCGGCCATGAAGTCGCAGAAGTCCTCGGCGAGGGCGCGATGCTCCTCCGGGGTGACCCGGCCGACGCAGGGCGCGGAGCACTTGTCGATGTATCCCAGCAGGCAGGGCCGCCCGATCTGCCCCGCCCGCTTGAAGACCCCCGCCGAGCACGTACGTACGGGGAAGACGCGCAGCAGCAGGTCGACGGTCTCCCGGATGGCCCAGGCGTGCGAGTAGGGGCCGAAGTAGCGGGTGCCCTTCCGCTTGGCCCCGCGCATCACCTGAACCCGGGGGAAGTCCTCCCCCATCGTCACGGCCAGGTACGGGTACGACTTGTCGTCGCGGTACTTGACGTTGAACCGGGGGTCGAACTCCTTGATCCAGGAGTATTCGAGCTGGAGCGCCTCGACCTCGGTGCCGACCACCGTCCAGTCCACGGACGCCGCGGTCGTGAGCATGGTCTGCGTCCGCGGGTGCAGGCCGGCGAAGTCCGCGAAGTACGAGTTGAGCCGCTGCCGCAGGCTTTTCGCCTTGCCCACGTAGATCACCCGGCCGCCCGGGTCGCGGAAGCGATAGACGCCTGGCGACTCAGGAATCGAACCGGGCGCCGGTCGATAGGTTGCCGGATCCGCCACACCCAAAGACTACTGGGCCCCGCCGACATTCCCGGCGTCCCCGGCGGGCCCGGTCACGGCGGGCCCGGTCACGGCGGGCCCGGTCACGGCGAGACACGCGATCGCCTTTACGGCGTAGATCAAAGCCGTGGCGGGCTCAGCCGAGTTCGGGAAGACCCGGTCACAGGTCGCACCGGTGAACGTGAGCCGGCCTGGCCCGGACGACGACCGGGGCCGCCGCGCCCGGCGCTCTCCCGGATCGTCCCGCGGCGGCCGCACCGGCCCGGTCGAGGTCGCGTCCCCCTGCTCGCGAGAACTCCGCACGCTGCTTCGCGTCGCACGGTTCCCGCGGGCCGAGGGGTTTTCGCAGAAGGGTTTCTGGCGTGGTTCTCCCGGGCCGGGGAGCCGGAGCCGTGGTGACCGCCGCCGCCGTGCGGGCTTCCCCCGCGCGACGGCGGGCGTGTCTCTTGGCACCTTCGGGCGAGGACGTGCTCGCTCGCCTGCGGCCACCAGGCACCGAACGTGCCCGAACAGCAGACCCGGTAGCCCCGTCAGGCGAGGGTGATGCTGTCGCCGCTCACCGTGATCGCCTTCTCGGCGAGCGGCTTGGTCGCCGGGCCGTTGGTCACCGAGCCGTCCTTGGCGCTGAACTTACTGCCGTGGCACGGGCAGACGATCTCGTTGTTCGAGACGCTGGAGACCGGGCAGCCCTGGTGGGTGCACTTCGCGCTGAACGCCTTGAACTGGCCGGCCTCCGGCTGGGTGACGACGACGTCCTGGTCCTTGAAGACCTTGCCGCCGCCCTGGGGGATGTCGGAGGTCTTCGCGAGCTCGCCCCCGCCCTGTGCCGTTTGAGACTGGGCCGTTTGAGACTGGGCCGCCTGAGACTGGTCGCTCTGGGACTGGCCGCCCTGGGACCCGCCCTGGCCCGCCGACGCCGTCATGTCGTCCCCGTCGGAGGCGCCGCACGCGCTCAGCGCCACGGCCAGCCCGGCGCCTCCGGCACCGAAGATCACGGCTCGGCGTGTCGTATCCGTCATGCTCATCCTTCCCTGATGCGGCGGCCCGGGACGTCCACGGCCCCGGGTCCTTCCCCTGTGCGACGCGTCACCCTGTGTGTCCTCAGGTACGGCCATCACCCCGTGGCCGGTTCAGAGTGACGCGGTCTGTCAGGACGAGAAGAGTAGGGAGAAATAATGAGACGAATACTCATACGCCCAAGATCTTGCGGAGGAAGCCGCCGGTGTGGCTCTCCTCGACCCGGGCGACATCCTCGGGCGTGCCGGCGGCGATGACCCTGCCACCTCCGGATCCGCCCTCGGGCCCCATGTCGACGATCCAGTCGGCGGTCTTGATGACGTCGAGGTTGTGCTCGATCACGATGACCGTGTTGCCGGCGTCCACGAGCCGGTTGAGCACGCCGAGAAGCCGGCGGATGTCCTCGAAGTGCAGGCCGGTGGTGGGCTCGTCCAGCACGTAGACCGTGCGGCCGGTCGAGCGCCGCTGCAACTCCGAGGCGAGCTTCACCCGCTGCGCCTCGCCGCCGGACAGCGTGGTCGCCGGCTGGCCCAGCCGTACGTAACCGAGACCCACGTCGTTGAGGGTCTGCAGGTGACGGCGGATGGCGGGGATCGCCTCGAAGAACTCCAGCGCCTCCTCGATCGGCATGTCGAGGACCTCGGAGATCGTCTTGCCCTTGTAGTGGACCTCCAGCGTCTCCCGGTTGTACCGGGCGCCGTGGCAGACCTCACAGGGGACGTAGACGTCCGGCAGGAAGTTCATCTCGATCTTGATGGTGCCGTCGCCGGCGCACGCCTCGCAGCGCCCGCCCTTGACGTTGAAGCTGAACCGGCCCTGCAGGTAACCGCGGACCTTCGCCTCGGTCGTGGCCGCGAACAGCTTGCGCACGTGGTCGAAGACGCCCGTGTACGTCGCCGGGTTGGACCTCGGCGTACGGCCGATCGGCGACTGGTCGACGTGGACGACCTTGTCCACCAGGTCGGTGCCGACCACCCGGGAGTGCCGTCCCGGCACGGTCTTGGCGCCGTTCAGCTCCTTGGCCAGCGCGGCGTACAGGATGTCGTTGACCAGCGTCGACTTGCCGGACCCCGAGACGCCGGTGACCGCGGTGAAGACGCCGAGCGGGAACTCGACGTCCACCCCCTTCAGGTTGTGCTCGCGGGCGCCCTTCACGACGAGCTGCCGCTTCTTGTCGCGCGGGCGCCGGATCTCCGGCACGGTGATCGCCCTGCGGCCCGACAGGTACGCCCCGGTCAGCGACTCCTCGCTGGCGAGCAGCTCCTGCACGGTGCCGGACACGACGACCTGGCCGCCGTGCTCGCCCGCGCCGGGGCCGATGTCGACCACCCAGTCGGCGGCGGCGATCGTGTCCTCGTCGTGCTCGACCACGATCAGCGTGTTGCCCATGTCGCGCAGCCGGATCAGCGTCTCCAGCAGGCGCTGGTTGTCCCGCTGGTGCAGGCCGATGGACGGCTCGTCCAGCACGTACAGCACGCCGACGAGGCCGGAGCCGATCTGGGTGGCCAGCCGGATCCGCTGCGCCTCGCCGCCCGCCAGCGTGCCGGCGGCGCGGTCGAGCGTGAGGTAGTCGAGGCCGACGTCGAGCAGGAAGCCCAGCCGGGCGTTGATCTCCTTGACCACCCGCTCGGCGATGTGCATGTCCCGCTCGGACAGCCGCAGGCCGGACAGGAACTTGGCGCAGTCGGCGATCGACATGCCCGAGACCTCGGCGATGGAGGCCTCTCCGACGGTCACGGCCAGCGAGACCGGCTTGAGGCGGCGGCCCTTGCAGGCCGGGCAGGGCACCTCGCGCATGAAGCCCTCGAACCGCTCCCGGCTGGCGTCGCTCTCCGACTCGGCGTGCCGGCGCTGGACCCAGGGAATCACGCCCTCGAACTCGGTGTAGTAGGACCGCTGCCGGCCGTACCGGTTGCTGTAGCGGATGTGGACCTGCTCGTCGTGGCCGTGCAGGATCGCCTTCTGCGCCTTCTTCGGCAGCCGCTCCCACGGGGTGTCGAGGTCGAAGCCCAGCGCGTTGCCCAGCGCCTCCAGCAGCCGCACGAAGTAGTCGCTGGTGTGGCCGTTCGCCCACGGGCTGATCGCGCCGTCGCCGAGCGTGCGCTCGGGGTCGGGCACAAGGAGGTCGGGATCGACCTCCATGCGCGTGCCGAGGCCGGTGCACTCGGGGCAGGCGCCGAAGGGCGAGTTGAACGAGAACGACCGGGGCTCCAGCTCCTCGAACGACAGGTCGTCGTAGGGGCAGTAAAGGTGCTCGGAGTAGAAGCGCTCACGGTTGGGGTCGTCGTCCGGCAGGTCGACGAAGTCGAGCGTGATCGTGCCACCGGACAGCTGCAGCGCGGTCTCCACGGAGTCGGTGAGCCTGCGCCTCGCGCTCTCCTTGACCGACAGCCGGTCGACGATCACCTCGATGTCGTGCTTCTCGTACTTCTTGAGGGTGGGCGGCTCCTCCAGGCGCACGATCGTGCCGTCCACGCGGGCGCGGGCGTAACCCTTGGTCTGCAGCTCGCGGAACAGCTCCGCGTACTCCCCCTTGCGGCCTCGAATGATCGGGGCCAGGACCTGGAAGCGGGTGCCCTCCTCCAGTTCGAGCACACGGTCCACGATCTGCTGCGGCGTCTGGCGGGCGATCGGGCGCGCGCACTGCGGGCAGTGCGGCTTGCCGATGCGCGCCCACAGCAGGCGCAGGTAGTCGTAGACCTCCGTGATCGTGCCGACGGTCGAACGGGGGTTGCGGCTGGTGGACTTCTGGTCGATGGAGACGGCCGGGGACAGGCCCTCGATGAAGTCCACGTCGGGCTTGTCCATCTGACCCAGGAACTGCCGGGCGTACGCGGACAGGGACTCCACGTACCGCCGCTGTCCCTCGGCGAAGATCGTGTCGAAGGCCAGGCTGGACTTGCCGGAGCCCGAGAGCCCGGTGAAGACGATCAGAGCGTCTCGCGGGAGGTCGAGCGAGACGTCCTTCAGGTTGTGTTCGCGTGCGCCACGCACGATCAGGCGGTCAGCCACGGTGGTCCCGATAGGTCGATGAGGTGAATGGAGGTGCACGGGCAGGCTATCCAGAGCCACCGACAATTTCGGGGGGCATCGTCCGGCGGCCGGAGGGGGCGGCCCCGCGTGCTTCCGTGGGACACGCTCCGTGAACCAGAGTATGAGCTTCGTCAAACCCGCGCCCGGCATCCGCGCGAAACCCCTGCTCATACAACCGCCGGGGCCGCCGTCCTCTTCCCCGCGCGGGCAGTGGGACGGCGGCCGGGGGCTCCAGGGGCCATGATTCTTTCCATGTCCGTTATCGACGAGATCGAGCGGGAGCTGGCCGAGGCCACCGAGCGCCTGCTGGCGACCGCCGCCCGCCTCACCGACGAGGATCTCCGCGCGCCGTCCCTGCTGCCCGGGTGGACGAGGGGGCATGTGCTCACGCACGTCGCCCGCAACGCCGACAGCTACGTGAACCTGCTGGCCTGGGCGCGCACAGGGGTGCGCACCCCGCAGTACGCCTCGGCGCGGGCCCGCGAGGCCGGCATCGAGGCGGGCGCCGGCCGCCCGGCCGGAGAGCAACTCGCCGACCTGCGTGACAGCGCGGACCGGTTCGCCGTGGCGGTCAGGGAGATGCCCGCCGGGGCGTGGACCGCGTCGGTCTCGGGGATGAACCCGCCTGAGCACCCCGCCTGGTACGTCCCGATCCGCCGGCTCAGGGAGGTCGAGGTGCACCACGCCGACCTCGGGGCAGGCTACGGATGGGCCGACTGGCCCGAGACGTACGTGAGACGAGAGCTGTACGACACGATGCTCTGGCTCGGCGACGAGAGCCCGGTGGGCGAGGTCGTCGCCCGCGACCCGGACACCGGCGAGGTCCTGGGGATCTGGACGGGCCTCGGCGACGTCCCGGCGGTGGAGGGGACGCCGCGCGAGCTGCTCGCGTGGCTCGCGGGCAGGACCGACGGCGCGGGCCTGCGGCTCACCACACCGCGGTCGCGCGACCGGCACGACACACCCGATGCGCGCCTCCGGCACGACGAACCCAATGCGCGCCTCCGGCACGACGAACCCGATGCGCGCCTCCGGCACGACGAACCCGATGCGCGCCTCCGGCACGACGCTGCCGGGAGGCTGCCGTCCCCGCCGCCCTGGCCGAAGCCGTCACCGGCGGCGCTGCCCGCCGAGCCACCGTCGTCCTGGCCGCCCGCCGGGAACTAGAGAGGAAAGATCATGACCTACACCGGAAACGTCACCAAGGGCGGACCCGCCGACGTACGCGAGGTCCCCGGGCTGACGATCTCGAAGATCGAGGTCGGCGACTTCGGCAACAACGCGTACCTGCTGCGGTGCGCCGAGACCGGCGACGGGCTGCTGATCGACGCGGCGGCCGAGCCCGACCGGCTGCTCGACCTCGTCGGCGACATGCCGATCAGCTCGATCGTGACCACCCACCGGCACCCCGACCACTGGATGGCCCTGGAGGAGGTCGCCCGGGTCACCGGCGCGCAGACCGTCGCCCACCCTCTCGACGCCCCCGAGCTGCCGGTGAAGGTGACCAGGGAGGTCGAGCACGGCGACCGGGTGACGGTCGGCGTGGTGACGCTGGACGTCATCCATCTGCGCGGTCACACCCCCGGCTCGATCGCGCTGCTCTACCAGGGCCGCCACCTGTTCACCGGCGACTCCCTGTTCCCCGGCGGCGTCGGCAACACGCAGAAGGACCCGGCGCGGTTCGAGCAGCTGTTCACGGACGTGGTGGAGCGGATCTTCGACCGCCTGCCGGACGAGACGTGGGTCTACCCCGGCCACGGCAGGGACACCACGCTCGGCGCCGAGCGGCCGCACCTGCCCGAGTGGAAGGCCCGCGGCTGGTGACGTACGCCTGACGTACGCCCGGACGGCCGGCGTCCCGCCGCGGGAAGCCGGCTCGTCCCGGCGCCCCGGTTCCGTCAGCCCGGTTCCGTCAGCCCGGTTCCGTCAGCCCGGTTCCGTGAGCCGGGGCGCGTGAGCCGGTTCGCGTGATCCGGTTCGCGTGATCCGGTTCGCGTGATTCGGGGGGCTTGTGCGGGGCAGCGGCTACCGCACGGACCGTCGGAGGAGCCCCCGGATGACCCCCTTCGTGACCCCCCTCGCGAGCGCGGCCGCGTGGAGCGGCCACGACACCCGCCTCATCGTGGCCGCCCTGGCCGGCATCGCGGTCATCGTGCTGCTGATCACGAAGCTGCGGACCCACCCGTTCCTCGCCCTCGCGCTCGGCTCGGGCGTGCTCGGCCTGGTGGCCGGCATGGCCCCGGACAAGCTGATCGACAGCTTCTCCGCCGGCCTGGGCTCGACCGTGGCCGGCGTCGGCGTGCTCATCGCCCTCGGGGCGATGCTGGGCAAGCTGCTGGCCGACTCGGGCGGGGCCGAGGAGATCGTGGACGGCATCCTGCGCCGCAGCGGCGACCGGGCCCTGCCGTGGGCGATGACGCTGATCGCGGTGCTCATCGGACTGCCGATGTTCTTCGAGATCGGGCTGGTCCTGCTGATCCCCGTCATCCTGCTGGTGGCCCGGCGGAGCGGCCGTCCGCTGCTGCTGATCGCGGTCCCCGCCCTGGCGGGCCTGTCCGTCCTGCACGGCCTGGTGCCCCCGCATCCCGGGCCGCTGGTCGCGATCGACACGCTCAAGGCGGACCTCGGGCTCACGCTCGGGCTGGGCCTGCTCGTGGCGATCCCGACCGTGATCGTGTCGGGCCCGCTGTTCGCCAGGCTCGCCGCCCGGTGGGTGCGGCCGGCGCCGCCCGAGCGCCTCGAACGCGAGCAGGCCCCGAAGCCGGAAGACAGGGAACCGGAGGACCGAGACCGCCCCCGGCCGGGGTTCGGCCTCACGGTGGCCACGATCCTGCTGCCGGTCGTGCTGATGCTGGGCCGGGCCGTCGCGGAGATCGTCCTGCCGAAGGGCCACGCGGTGCGCACGGTGTTCGAGGTCCTCGGCACCCCCCTGATCGCCCTGCTGATCGGGGTGCTCGTGGCGATGTTCACGCTGGGCCGGGCCGCGGGCTTCGGCCGGGCCCGGATCTCCTCGGCGATCGCCGACTCTCTGCCGCCGATCGCCGGGATCCTGCTCATCGTCGGCGCGGGCGGCGGGTTCAAGCAGACCCTGGTCGACTCGGGCGTCGGCAAGGTCATCGGCGAGGCCGCGCAGAGCGCGAGCGTGCCCGTGCTCGTGCTCGGCTGGCTGATCGCCGTCGGGATCCGTCTCGCCACCGGGTCCGCCACGGTCGCCACGATCTCCGCCGCCGGGATCGCCGCGCCGCTGGCGGCCGGGCTCTCCCCCGCCCACGTCGCCCTGCTCGTGCTCGCCATCGGCGCCGGGTCGTTGTTCTTCTCCCATGTGAACGACGCCGGGTTCTGGCTGGTCAAGGAGTACCTCGGGATGTCGGTCGGCGAGACCGTCAGGAGCTGGTCGATCATGGAGGCGATCATCTCGGTGGTGTCGTTCTGCTGCGTGCTCCTGCTCGGGCTGGTGCTCTGAGGACCTCCCGGGACCTCCGTATAGTGGTCGGCGCAAGCCGTCCTTCCCCTGGAGCCCGGGCACCTCATGGAGATCACTGGAATCGAACTGCGCCGGATCGCGATGCCGCTCGTCGCGCCGTTCCGGACGTCGTTCGGCACCGAGACCACCCGCGACGTCCTGCTGGTGCGGGTGGTGACGCCGGAGGCCGAGGGCTGGGGCGAGTGCGTGGCGATGTCCGAGCCGCTGTACTCCTCCGAGTACGTGGACGCGGCGGCCGACGTGCTGCGGCGTTTCCTGATCCCCGCGCTCCCCCGCGGGCTTGACCCGCAGGCCGTCGGTCCCGCCCTCGCGCCGTTCAAGGGCCACCGGATGGCCAAGGCGGCGCTGGAGGCCGCGGTGCTCGACGCGTCGCTCCGGATCACAGGTGAGTCCTTCGCCCGCTACCTCGGCGCCACCCGCGACCGTGTCCCCTGCGGCGTCTCGGTCGGGATCATGGGTTCGGTGGCCGAACTGCTCGACACCGTCGGGGCGTACGTCGAGGAGGGGTACGTACGGGTCAAGCTGAAGATCGGGCCGGGGTGGGACGTGACGCCGGTCCGCGCGGTCCGCGAGCGGTTCGGGGAGGAGCTGCTGCTCCAGGTGGACGCCAACGCGGCCTACACGCTCGCGGACGCCCGGCATCTGGCCCGGCTGGACGACTTCGATCTCCTGCTGATCGAGCAGCCACTGGCCGACGACGACCTCGTGCAGCACGCCAGGCTCGCGCGGTCGATCCGCACGCCGATCTGCCTGGACGAGTCCATCGAGTCGGCCGCCCACGCCGCGGCGGCGATCAGCCTCGGCGCGTGCTCGGTCGTCAACATCAAGCCGGGCCGGGTGGGTGGTTACCTGGAGGCCCGGCGCATCCACGACCTGTGCCGTGCCCACGGCGTCGCGGTCTGGTGCGGCGGCATGCTGGAGACCGGCATCGGCCGGGCGGCCAACGTCGCGCTGGCCGCGCTGCCCGGCTTCACGCTCCCGGGCGACACCTCCGCCTCCCGGCGCTACTTCCACACCGACGTGACCCCGCCGTTCGAACTGGACGGCGGGCACCTCGACGTGCCGGACGGCCCGGGGCTGGGCGTGGACCCGGTCCCGGACGTCCTGGACAAGGTCACCACGGCGACGGAGTGGATCCGCCTGTGACCGGCCCGAACCGGGCAGGCCTCGCCGAGAGCCCAGTCAGGCGTCGCCAAGGGCAGGGGCGACCCGTCAGGCGTCGCCGAGAGCAGGGTGCGGCCGGGGCTCGCCGGTGGTGAAGACCTTCACGATGCGGTCGGCCGCGAGAGCGGGCTCCTCCGCGCTCTCCACGACGTCGCCCCAGGACCAGCGGTAGAACCACCCGTCCGACATCGCGACGCAGTCCACGGTCTCGGTGAACAGCGCCGCGTCCGGGTCGCGGACCTTCAGCGACGGCGGGTCGGGGCGCAGGGAGGCCTCCAGCCCCCGCAGCTCAAGCTCCCTTGCCAGCTTGCCGAGGAAGTACGTACGGGTGTGCTCACGAGGCATGGCGACCAGGGCTCCATTGGACTAGGCGTTATCTCCACGTGATTGGCCCGGGCCCAAGGTGGCGGGCCCCAGCCGACCGGGGCCCTGTCCGTGCGACGACGTCAGCCCGCGTTCTCCGAGCGTCGTTCCCTGCGCTGCTGCTGTTTGAACATGAGAACGCGAAGCGGAATGGCGGAGACGATCGCGATCTGCATGGTGGCGCCCACCTTGATGAGCTGGTCGCCGCCCGCGAGACCGGCCGCCCAGATCGTCAGGCAGGCCACGTTGATCAGCATCCAGGCCAGCACGACGGCGGCCAGGTTGCCCTTCGGCTTGGGGTATTCGATGCGGCTGACCATGAGCCAGGCCACGGCGAAGATGGCGGCGATCGTGACGTAGTTCGGCTGGAAGAGCAGCACGATCGACACCACGGTCATCGCGCCCATCGGGATCGGCAGGCCCATGAAGTCGCCGCTCTTGGTCTTCACACAGGCGAAGCGGGCCAGCCGTACGACGCCGGCGAGCAGGACCGACCCGGCCGCGCACAGCACCAGCCACAGTGGGAGCTTGCCCGAGAAGCCGGCCCAGATCATCACCATGAAGGCGGGCGCGAAGCCGAAGCTGATCACGTCGGCGAGGTTGTCCAGCTCGGCGCCCATCGCGGACGCGCGGAACTTCCTGGCCACCAGGCCGTCGAACAGGTCGCAGGTCGCGCCGATGAGCAGCAGCACGACGGCCGTCCCGAAGAAGCGTGGATCGGGGACGAACTTGACGTCGGCCTGCAGGTTGCTGATCGCCGACCAGGCGAGAACGCAGACGGCGAGGAAACCGCTGAGCGCGTTCCCCAGCGAGAGGGAGTCGGCGGCCGACAGGCGGAAGGCCTTGCCGACGGGCCCGCGTGGCTCCTCGGCCGCCTCCTCCACCGGCCAGGCGGCTCCGGCCCCGAGGTCAGATGTGGTCAAGACGTGTCACCCCCGCGACGGTCCGGGTGCCGACGGTGACCGCCGGCGTGATGCCCTCGGGCAGGTAGACGTCCACCCGGGAGCCGAAACGGATCAGCCCGACCCGCTCTCCCTGGACGACCTTCGCACCCGCGAACAGGTACGGCACGATGCGGCGCGCGACGGCGCCGGCGATCTGCACCATCTCGATGTCCCCGAGCGTGGTGTCGAAATGCCAGACGACACGCTCGTTCTTGTCGCTGTCCTTGTTGAACGCGGGCACGAAGCCGCCGGGCACGTGCTCGACCGAGGTGACCGTGCCGGCCGCGGGCGCCCGGTTGACGTGCACGTTCAGCGGGCTCATGAAGATCGCGACCCGGGTGCGGCCGTCCGGCCACGGGTCGATGCTCTGCACGACGCCGTCGGCGGGCGAGATGAGCCTGCCCTGGCCGGGCGTGCGCTCGGGGTCGCGGAAGAACCACAGCATCCCGCCGGTGAGGGCGGCGAGCGGCGCCGCGGCCAGCGCCCAACGGGGCGACCTGCGGGTGAGGACGGCGGTGACGGCCGCCGCCGCGGCGGTCGGAGCAAGCCACGGGGACACCCCGCGTGCGAGCCTGACTCGGCCCCGGGCACTTCCCGCGGGCCCGGATTCAGGGCCGCGGGGCAACGATTCGTTGGACACAGATGACCTTTGTACTCTTCTGGCGACTATGGACCGGCATGCGAGCTAACGATCGATATTACCGATCCGGCAGTCAATGCGTGGCACAACGAGAACAAGCAAACAGGGTGAGTGCCCGTTTCGCTAGCCCTGCGGCGCTTCCGCCTGAGACGCCTCCGTCTGGGAGGCTTCCGCCGGAGTAATGGTCCTGTCGTCGCGGCGAGCCTTGATGAGACTGGCGACGGTGGTCACGGCCATGGTCACGCCGATGACCGCCAGCGACACCCAGATGGGGATCTGAGGAGCCCAGGAGACCTCGTTCTCGTGAAGTGCTTCGAGAATCAGCTTAACCCCGATGAAACCGAGGATGAACGCCAATCCGTAGCTGATGTAGACCAGCCGCTGCAGCAGACCGCCGAGCAGGAAGTAGAGCTGACGCAGCCCCATCAGGGCGAACGCGTTCGCGGAGAACACGATGAACGCCGCCTTCGTGAGGCCGAAAATCGCCGGAATCGAATCGAGGGCGAACAGCAGGTCGGTGGTGCCGATGGCGATCATCACGATCAGCATGGGCGTCACCATGCGCTTGCCGTCCACCCGCACGGTCACCCGGGAGCCGACGTAGTCGGGGGTGGTCGGGAAGACCCGCCGGGCCCAGCGCAGGAGGATGTTCTCGTTGAACTCCTCGTCCTCCTTGTTGTGGTCCCGGATCAGCGTGTACGCCGTGTAGATGAGGAAGACCCCGAACGCGTACAGCAGCCAGCCGAAGCGGCTCAGCGCGGCGGCCCCGATGGCGATGAAGATCCCGCGCATGACGAGCGCGAGGACGATGCCGACCAGCAGGACCTTGTGCTGGTAGATCCGGGGCACCCCGAAACGGGTCATGATGATGTAGAAGACGAACAGATTGTCGACGCTGAGGCTGTACTCCGTCAGATAGCCCGCGAAAAACTCGCCACCGGTCCCGGCACCGGCCCAGACCGTTAACCCGATGCCGAACAACACGGCCAGGCAGACGTAAAAACCCACCCAGATGCCGGCCTGCCGCATCGAGAACTCGCGCGGCTCACCACGATCGACGATCCACAGGTCGACGGCGACCACGACGACGAGACCTACGATGACCAGGGCCCACAACCACAGGGGCGCATGTACCACGATTACCTCCGGCGCGCGCTGAACACACTGCCGGAGGTCTCTCCCGCCCGTACGCGCACGGCGGACCGACGGCCCCGGGTGCTGACACCGTGATGACGGGACCGCCGCGAAGGGATACTCCCCCCCAACCCGTCCAGTATATGGATCAGACTTAGCGTCACCTAATCCTTGCCGGAACGTCGGCGCTCGTCGTCGAGAACAGCCGACGGCTCACCAGGCCGACGGTCTTGTGTCACCGGCGCGGGAGGGTGGTCGTACCCTCCGGCCATCCTCGCCGCTACGACGCGAGCCCGTACGCCCCCAGCACCGCCCGCAGCGCCGCGTCCTCGTCGGGCAGTTCCCTGCCCCGGCGTACGGACGCCTCCGCCAGGCGGGCGGCCAGGGCGGGATCACCGAGCAGGCGGCCGATCTCCCGGCTCAGCGCGCCGGGGTCCTGCGGCGGCACCAGCAGGGCCGCCTCGCCCACCATCGCGGGCACGCCGCCCACCCGGGTCGCGATGATCGGTTTGCCCGCCCGCAGCGCCTCCTGGACGCTCAGCGGCTGCCCTTCCCATCTGCTGGGCACGATCACCGCCGTCGCGACCTGGAGCAGGTCGGCCGGCTCGGCCCAGCCGTACAGGACCACGGGCAGTTCCTCGGCGTCGACGCGGGCCTGAAGCTCCTCCCGCAGCGGTCCGTCACCCGCGATCACGAAGACCGGATCACCCTTGTACGGCCCGGCCGCCGCGTCGAGCAGCGTCTCCAGGCCCTTCTGCTGGGCCAGCCGGGCGACCGTGAGCAGGATCGGCCGCTCCCGCGCGGCCTGCGGCGACTGCGCCGCGCCGGGCAGCCGGGCGGCGATCTCGGCCCGCACGTCCCCGGCCGGCCGGGCGGGTTCGGCGAGCGGCGGCGCGGGCACCACCGCGAGGTCCACCCCCCGGGCGCCCCTGGCCCGCATGCGCTCCGCGACGTCCGGAGAGATCGCCAGAACGCGCTCCGCACGCCGGGCGACGATCCGTTCCAGCAGCCGGTAGACCGCGCCGATCGCGCCGCCCGCCGTGACCGCGTTGTGCAGGGTGACCACGAGACGCGGCCACCCCCGCGACCCGGTGAGAGCGAGCGCGGCCAGCGCGCCGGCCCGCAGGCCGTGGGCGTGCACGACGTCCGCGCCACGGGCGAGCGAACGCAGACGCAGAGCGGTCCGCAGGTCGTGCCCGGGGTGCGGCCGGTCGGCGATCTCGACCTCGGCGAAGCCGGCGCCGGTGCCCCTGAAACCGAAGGTCTCCTCGGTGCTGGCGGGACCCGCCACCAGCACGCGGTGCCCCAGCGTGACCAGCCCTCCGGCGAGCATCCGCACGTGCCGGGCCACGCCCCCCACGCTCGATCCCAGCACGAGCACGATACGACTCATGCCACCTCCTCGCCTCCGGCTCGGAGTGGCATGCGCCAGACGCTGTGCCTACTGATTCGCTCGCTACGCTCGCTCATACCACCTCCTCGCCTCCGGCTTGGAGTCCGGTCGTGCCGGAGGCACGCAATCCAGCACCTCGCCAGACGCTGTGCCTACTGATTCGCTCGCTCATACCGCCTCCTCGGCCGACGGGTCCGCCGGGCTCGCGCCTCTCCCGCGTCTCACTCCGGACAGGGCCGCCACCAGGTCCCCGCGGTCCACGAGCGCGGCGACGAGGACGCCCGCGACCACGGCCGTCAGACCGGCCAGGGCGGCCGTCAGGAGGCCGCCCCACGGGCCCTCGCCCACCAGGGGAAGCCGGGCGGCCGCCGCGCCCGCGAGGAAGCCCGCACTCCCGCCCAGCAGCGCTGCCAGACCGGCCCGTGGGACGCCGTGGACGGCCCGCGCCCCGCGCGCCCGCACGACCGAGGCGAGCAGCAGCCCGGCCCCGACCGTCATCCCGGCCGCCTGGCCGAGCGCGAGCCCGCCCAGGCCCCAGTCGGCCGGCAGCACGAGGACGAACACCACCTGGGCCACGGCCACGACCAGCCACCCGGCCACCTGTCCCCTGGCCGCCGCCCTGCCCTGTCCCGCGGCGTACAGCACCCGGCTGAGGTGGGCCACCAGGCCATACCCGATGAGCCCCGGCGCGAACAGCGCGATCGCCCTGGCGAACTCCGCCGCGGCGACCGCCGTGTCGGCCCGGGCGAGGAAGACGTGCGCGACCGGTACCGCAACAGCGGCGAGCGCGCCGGCCGCCAGGCCGCAGACCAACACCACAGCGCGCGTCGTCCGCGCCGCCAGCGCCGCGAAGCCCTCGTCCTCGGCCTGGGCCCGCGCGGCGAGCGCGGGGAACGCGCTGGTCGCGATGGGCACCGCGAGCACGGCGTACGGCACCTGGTAGATCGCCCACGCGTAGTTGTAGGCGGGCAGCACGCCCCCGCCCACGCGGTTGGCCAGGGGAATCAGGATCACCGCGGCGGCCTGCTGGGCGACCAGCGCGCTCAGCCCGGCCAGGGCGAGCCGCCGCACCTGTACGGCGACGCCCTCGGGAAAGCGGAGCGTGGGCCGCCACCGCAGGCCGAGCCGCCATGTGGGCCCGACCACGGTGACGACCAGAGCCAGCACGCCGAGCGTGGTACCCACCGACAGCGCGATCTCGGCCGGTGCGGGCACCGTCGTGAGGTCCTTCCGGCCGCCGCTGAGCGGCCCGAAGGCCAGGTACGCGACGATGACCACCACGCTCGACACCAGCGGCGCCAGCGCCGGCCCCGAGAACCGGCGATGGGCCTGCAGCACGCCGTAGAGCACCACCGCCACGCCGTACAACGGGATCTGCGGCGCGAACACGACCAGCATGCGCGCGGCCACGGCGGCGACCTGGCCGGCGTGACATTCCCCGGTCCCGAAGGCGACGAGCAACCGCGCCAGTGGCGCCGCGACCAGCGCGGTCAGCGCCGCGAGCGGCACCAGCAGCACGAGCACCCAGGTCAGCAGCGCGGAGGCGGTCCGGCCGATCTCCGCACGCGCCCCGCCGTCCGATCTGGCGGCGGCTCCGGCGAGCACCGGGACGACCATCCCTGCGAGCGCGCCGCCCGCCACCACCTCGAAGACGATGTTCGGCACGTTGTTGGCCGTGTAGTAGGCGGTGGCCAGGCAGTTCGTGCCGACCGTGCGCGCGAACGCCAGTTGCTTGCCGAAGCCGGTCACCCGCGCCAGGACCGTGATGACCCCGATGAGGACCGCCGCCCCGGCGATCCCCGCCCCGAGCCGTCTAACCATGCCGCTCAACCATGCCGCTCAACCATGCCGTCCAACCGCTTGACCATGCGAGCGCCGTACGCCTCGGCGATCGGCCGCGCGGCGGGGGTCGTACAGGTCATCCCACCGGCCTGGACGTGCCGGGGGCGGTCTGCGGAGCGCGGCGGCCGAGCATGTCGAGGCGGTTGAGCACCGGGTTTCCGGCGATGACCTTGGTGAAGCTGACCTTCTCCGAGGCGGCGGTGAGAGCGGCGACGACGCCGAGGGCGGCGATCCGGCCGGGCCTGCCGAGCCGGGCCGTGGCCGCCAGTCCGAGCAGCGCGCCGAGCGCGTTCGCCCCGGCGTCGCCGAGCATCGCCCGCTCGCCCAGGTCCTCGGGCAGCAGCGCCGCCGCCGCGCCCAGCGGCACGGCGGTCAGCGCGGCGGCCTGGCGGGAGCGCGGGCCGTACGGCGCGGCGATCGAGGCGGCGAGCAGGGGAACCCCGGCGAGCAGCCCCACCTTGATCGCCCGGCCGGGCCGCAGGTCGAACAGGTTGGCCAGATTGGCGCTGCCGGCGATCAGCGCGCCGTCGACGAGGGTGTCGAAGGAACGCCCCAGCACGCCCTTGCTCTGGGAGTTGCGAGGGCTGAGCGCCGCCGCGGCGAGCCCGGTCGCGCCGATACCGAGGATCTTGACCGCTCCGCTGGTCACCTCGCCGCGCGCGAGCGCGGCCAGATGGCCCTTGAACCCCTTCGACGAGGTCGTGCCGAACAGGTCGTCGTACGCGCCGAGGACGCCGCTGCCCGCACCGGCGAGCACGGCGGCCGCGCGGGCGCGTACGGGAAGGCCGGGGGCGAGGGCGGAGGCGGCGACGGCGCCCGCGGCGAACGCGGGGCCCTCCAGCAGCGTGACAGGCTCACCCCGGTGGTTGACCCGGGTCCAGTACTCGTCGGCGGTCTTCTCGTCGCCGATAGGCGGGCGGCGGCGGAAAGCGGCGAAGGCGGCGCGCGCGGCGGCGGGGGGGGGGGCGGGGGCGGCGGGCGCGGTGGGGGCTGC